>NZ_LZJD01000175.1:0-19854 GCF_001666875.1 Mycobacterium sp. E802 | reverse complement strand
TGGCCCGGCTGATCGGTTGAGAAGCGCATCGGTCGCGGATTTCGACGGGGTATCCGACGTGCCCGCCTAGTAGCGACAATCGAGCGACAATCGCCACACCGGTATCGTGAAGTCTCACCAGTCCCATTGTCGCTCGCCGTTTTTGACACACGGGCACCTCTCGCATCATGAACATCAGCTGTCCCGTGCCCGCATACGAGCGACTTCGTCGCTGAAAAGTCGCTACTAGGCGGGCACGTCGGATACCCCGTCGAAATCCGCGACCGATGCGCTTCTCAACCGATCAGCCGGGCCACCGAGGCCAGCGGAACCGGCAACCAACTCGGCCGGTAACGCGCCTCGTAGGCCGCCTCGTACACGGCCTTGTCCAGTTCGTAGGCCGCCAGCAGCGCCGCATGTTCGCGGGGGTCGGTACCGGCCACCGCGGCGTAGCCGTCGCAGAAGGCCGCGCTGTTGCGGTCGGCCCATTCACGGGCGCGGGCGGACAACTGCCGGGCCCGCTCGTCGTCGGTGGCCAGATCCACCAGGCGTGCGTACGCCGCGTACTCGAAGGACCGCACCATGCCCGCGACGTCGCGTACCGGGGAGTCCGGGCTGCGCCGCAGCTGCAACGGCTGGCCGGGCTCACCCTCGAAGTCGATCAGCAGCCAGTGCTCGGGGGTGCGCAACACCTGGCCGAGGTGCAGGTCACCGTGTATCCGCTGCACTGTCACCTGCTCGTCGGCCAGCTTCCGGTAGCGGTCTTCGATCAACGAAAAATGTTCGCGCAGTTCGGGTACCGCCTCGGCGGCGGTGGCCAGCCGGGCGGACATGAGATCGGCGGGGAAGGGTGCCGACGCGCTGCCGAGCTGCTCGGCCAGGCAGGTGTGCACCGAGGCCACGGCCTCCCCCAACCGGTAGGACTCGGCAGCGAAGTCGCCACCGACCTCGTCGGCGTACAGGTCGCCCTCGGCGAACAGATCGCGGGTGCTCGCGGTGGCCATATCCCAACCCTCGGCCGAGTTGGCCGCGAACTCGGTCACCATCCCGAGCGCGAACGGTTCACCGCCCCACTCGATTTCGGCCGACCCGAGCAGCCTGGCCACGTGCGGATTCTCGGCGCGCGCCAGCACCCGGTTGAGTTCGATGTCGGGGTTGATGCCCGGGGTGATCCGGCGGAACACCTTGAACACGGCATCCTGACCGAACACTACGCTGGTGTTGCTCTGCTCGGCCGCCGACACCCGCGGCGGGGCGTCCAGCGGCAAGGTGGCCTCGGGTTCCCTGGTGCAGCGCAATTCGCCCACGGCAGCCGATCGGTCGATCATCTCCAGCAGATACCGGGCTGCCTCGGGGTCATAGAGGGCGTCGTAGGCGGTCCGGCCCTCGACGCTGTCGATGGTGGCCACCGAGCTGTACTCGTCGATCGGATCGGCATCCCACTTCACCAGCACCTGGTATCGCTCTGCGCTGCCGTCGTCGTAGGAAACGTCCAGCAGGTTCAGTTCCAGATCATCACCCAGGCTGAGTACCAGACCCGGTGTGGCGGAAGTCAATTCACGGCCGCGACCGGCATACCATCGCTGCTGGGTCAACCAATCGCCGAATTCGATACTCATTGCTGTGCTCCCGGATCATGCTCGGGTTCGCGGAGCTCGAACCAATAGAAACCATGCCCCGGCAGGGTCAGCAGGTAGGGCAGCTGACCGATGCTGGGGAACTCCACGTAGCCCGACATCTCGATGGGCGTATATCCGCACCACTCTTGCAGATTCAACTCGATGGGCTGCGGGAACCTCGACAGGTTGTTCACGCAGAGCACGGCGTCTCCACCGGCCCCGCCGTCCTCCTCGAGCTGTCGTACATAGGCCAACACCGAGGGGTTGGAGCCACCGAGCTCCCGGAACGTGCCCACCGCGAACGCATCGTGGCGCCCCCGCACCGACAACATGTTGCGGGTCCAGTTCAGCAGCGACGTCGAACTGTCGCGCTGCGCTTCGACATTGACCGACTGGTATCCGTAGACCGCATCCTGGTTCGGCGGGAGATACAGCCGGCCGGGGTTGGCCTTGGAAAATCCGGTATTGCGGTCCGGCGTCCACTGCATCGGGGTGCGCACGCTGTCGCGGTCGCCGAGCCAGATGATGTCGCCCATCCCGATCTCGTCGCCGTAGTACAGCACCGGGGATCCGGGCAGGGACAACAACAGGGCGGTGAACAGCTCGATCTGGTTGCGGTCGTTCTCCAGTAGCGGGGCCAGCCGGCGCCGGATCCCGACGTTGGCCTTCATCCGCGGATCCTTGGCGTATTCGGCATACATGTAGTCACGCTCGTCGTCGGTGACCATCTCCAGCGTCAACTCGTCGTGGTTGCGCAAGAAGATCCCCCACTGCGCCATGTCGGGAATCGGCGGCGTCTGGGCCAGGATCTCCGAGATCGGGAATCGCGATTCTCGCCGCACCGCCATGAAGATCCGTGGCATCAGCGGGAAATGGAATGCCATGTGGCATTCGTCGCCGCCCGTCTTCGGATCTCCGAAGTACTCCACGACATCGGCCGGCCACTGATTGGCCTCGGCCAGCAGCACCCGGCCCGGGAACTCGTCGTCGACCACCTTGCGGCACCGTTTGAGGAAGGCGTGTGTCTCGGGCAGGTTCTCGCAGTTGGTGCCCTCGCGCTCGAACAGATAAGGCACCGCGTCCAACCGGAAACCGTCGATGCCGAGGTCCAACCAGAACCGCAGGACATCGATCATCGCTTCCTGCACGGCCGGGTTCTCGTAGTTCAGATCGGGCTGGTGACTGAAGAAACGGTGCCAATAGAACTGTCGCCGCACCGGGTCGAAGGTCCAGTTGGACTCCTCGGTGTCGACGAAGATGATGCGTGCGTCGGCGTAGCGGTCGCTGGTGTCGCTCCAGACGTAGAAGTCGCCGTAGGGCCCGTCCGGGTTGTGGCGCGACTCCTGGAACCATGCGTGGGAATCCGAGGTGTGGTTCATGACGAGGTCGGTGATGACCCGAATACCACGTCGATGCGCCCCGTCCAATAGCGTCACGAAATCCTCGACGGTGCCGAACTCGGGCAGCACCTTGTAGAAGTCGCGGATGTCGTAGCCGCCGTCGCGCAGCGGTGAGTCGTAGAACGGCGGCAGCCAGAGGCAGTCCACGCCCAGCCATTTGAGGTAGTCGAGTTGCTGGGTCAGACCTTGCAGATCGCCGACGCCGTCGGCGTTGGAGTCGTAGAACGCGCGAACCAGCACCTCGTAGAACACCGCCCGCTTGAACCAGTGACGGTCGGTCGGCAGCGTCCTGGCATGCGCGAAGTCCTCGGCGGCCGGATGCTCGACCACCGCGTGGCCGTCTTGACCGTGGTCCGCGTGAACGTCGCCCGTTTGAACTTTGTCCATCAGGCTCCCAACGTACCCACTTCGGCAGTACTCGACACCCGGAGAAGACCAAGCACTCCGAAAGGTTCCTGCAGCAACGTGATTCGCCGGTCGAGGCATGTTTGCGGGAAAACTAACGGTTGAATAAGAGACCGGGAAAGGTTAGGTTTTTCCCGCATTTGTCTCCTCGTCGGCTATGGGCCGGCGATCACGAACATTCGACGAGGGATGGCCTGTGGGTGAGTCCGCACCAAATGACGGTGAAGCACCAGTAATCGTTGGTCTGTCCGATGCGGCGATGCACATGTACATCGCCGCCATCGACGCACTACCTCCCGTCGGGGACCCGGAGTACGCCGATCGCGCGGGGGTCGTCCTCAGCGGTCTGCGCAAGCTGCAGACGTCGCTGTCGGAGGCGGCCGGCCGCAGCCGCGTCACCCCGTCGGTCATCGTCGCGCTCAGCGGCGTGCGCCACCGCTACGACGAGCTGATGACGACCGCGTCTGAAGGCCCCGGCGCCACGCTCGGTCAGCGTCTGTACGTCGCACGCAACCGCGCGAAGCTGTCCACCCAGGAAGCGGCCAACGGCGTCGGGCTCCGCAAGGACCTCATCGAGGCCGTCGAGGCCGAGGAGCCGGCGACCGAGTCCGAGACCGCGCAGATCAAGGATCTGATCGCCGCGCTCGGGGGCTGAGTTGCCCGATCATGGCGACCCAGGTGATGCCCCTTCGGTCCCTCCCCCGTTGACGGAGGTGATCGAGGGGGCTCGTCCGTCTGCAGCTGAAGAAGCCCGCACGATCGCCGCGTCGACGAACGTCGGCACGCTGGCGTCGTTGACCGCCGACGGTGACCCGTGGGCATCCTTCGTCACCTACGGCTTGCTGGCCGGTGCGCCCGTGCTGTGCGTCTCGAACATGGCCGAGCACGGCCGCAACCTCGCCCGCGATCCACGGGCCAGCATCTCGATCGTCGACCCCGGCTTCGGGTCAGATCCCCTGGCCAGCAGCCGCATCACACTGGCCGGCGTCGCCGAACGACCCGCCGGCGATGAGCTCGCCGCCGCCCGGCAGGCCCATCTCGATGCGGTGGCCGCCGCCCGCTATTACATCGACTTCAGCGACTTCTCCCTGTGGGTGCTGCGCGTGCAGCGCGTCCGGTGGGTCGGTGGCTACGGTCGGATGGACTCGACCACCGGCCAGGCCTACGCCGCGGCCGAACCCGATCCGGTCTCGCCACAGGCTGCCGGTGCGATCGAGCATCTCAACGCCGACCATGCCGATTCGCTGGCCGACATGGCCCGCGCCTTCGGTGGCTACCCCGACACCGTCGCGGCCGTGTGCACCGCGGCCGACCGCTACGGCCTCGATCTGAGGGTCACCACCGAACGCGGGCAGGCCTACATCCGCGTCGGCTACAACGCGCCGATCAGCTCATACGGCGAGTTGCGCGCTGCCACAGCGGAGCTGGCGCGACGCGCCAGGCAGGCCTGAGCCACCGCCGGCCGGTGCAATACGATCGCCGTATGCCTGAGCGCCCGGAAACCTGGCAAGCCGCTTTCGATCTGATTCGCACCCGCGGGTACGAACACCGTGAGGAGCCGTTCCGGCTCGCCAGCGGACAACTGAGCCACGACTACATCGACGGCAAGTACGCCATCGACACCGGTGAGCGCATGGCCATCGTCAGCCGGGCGGTCGCCGACCTGGCCGCCGCGCGCGGCATCGAGTTCGACGCGGTCGGCGGGTTGACCATGGGCGCCGACCCGTTGGCGCACGGCGTGGCGATGGTGACCGGCAAGGCGTGGTTCTCGGTGCGCAAGGAACAGAAGTCCCGCGGCCGCGAACAGTGGATCGAGGGCACCCGGCTCGAGCCGGGCACCCGCGTGCTGCTGGTCGACGACGTGATCAGCACCGGCGGCTCCACCGAGATCGCCTATGAGCGGGTCACCTCGGTGGGCGCCGTCGTCACCGGCGTCATCCCGATGGTTGACCGCGGGGACATCGCCACCGGGCGGTTCGCCAAGCGTGGAGTGCCGTTCGCGGCGCTGGTCACCTACCGCGATCTGGGGATCGAACCGGTCAAGGACGTCTAGCGCTTAGCCAGATCACCGACCTGAGCTAAATCACCAACACCGGCAGGGGTTCGAGCGCGACGCTCACCGGTGCCCCGGGCTCGAAGAAGCGGGCCTGCGAGCTCGGCAACTGCGCGTGGATGACGGTGCCGTCCGGCAGGGTCAGGTACACCCGGGAGATCGAGCCCAGGAAGGCCACCGACGCCACCACCGCCCGTCCGCTCGGATCGGCCCGCAGCCTGATGGATTCGGGCCGCACCATGGCCGTACCGGCGCCCGCGGTCACCGAACCGCGCAGCGTCGGCACCTCGGTGCCGAGCAGCCGGGCCCGCCGGCCCGACACGCGTGCGGGCACCTTGTTGTGCAGCCCGACGAACTCGGCGACGAACGGTGTGGCCGGGCGCGCGTAGAGCTCGGTCGGTGTGGCAAGTTGTTCGAGTTTGCCGTGGCTCATCACGCCGACCCGGTCCGCAACGGCCAGGGCCTCCTCCTGGTCATGGGTGACGAACAATGTCGTTGTGCCGACCTCGAGTTGCACCCGCCGGATCTCGTCGCGCAGCTGGGTACGTACCTGTGCGTCGAGCGCGGACAACGGCTCGTCGAGCAACAGCACCCTCGGTTCGATCGCCAGGGCCCGGGCCAGCGCGACCCGCTGCTGCTGGCCGCCGGACAGTTCACTGGCATATTTGTTCCGGTGGGCGGTCAGGCCCACCAGATCCAGCATGTCACCGGCCCGGGACAGTCTGTGGCGCTTGGACTTTCCGCGCATCTTCAAACCGAAGGCGACGTTGTCCAACACGGTCAGATGCGGGAACAGGCTGTAGGCCTGGAACACCATGCCCATGTCCCGCTTGTTGGCCGGCACCGAACTGATGTCACGGCCGCCGACGAGCACAGCACCGGACGTGGCCTCGTCGAGACCGGCCAGGATGCGCATCGCGGTGGTCTTGCCACAGCCCGACGGCCCGAGCAGGGCGACCAACTCTCCCGGCCCGATGGACAGGCTCAACCCGTCGAGCGCGTTGACGTTGCCGTAGGTGCGGGTGAGTTTGCGAAGTTCGACGCCCACACTGGAATTCATGCCCTGGCTCCTGACGTCCGGGAGCGACCTCGGGTCACTGCCGCCAACACCAACAAGAGCGCGAAACCGAACAGCAGCGTGGCCAGCGAAGCCGCCACCGAGGTGGGTCCGTCGCTCTTGCCGATCGCGACGATCTGAACCGGTAGCGTGTCGAAGCCGCTCAGTGAGGCGATGGTGTACTCACCGAGCACCACCGCGATGGAGATGAAGGCCGCGGACAGAATCCCCGACCAGATGTTGGGCACGATCACCCTTGCGATCGTGGAGAACCAACCCGCGCCCAACGATCGGGCGGCTTCGGCGAGGGTCTGCAGGTCGATGGCCGCCAGCGCGGAATCGATTGCCCGATAGGCGAACGGCAGCACCAGCACCACATAGACGAAGGTGAGGGTGAGCGCCGATTCACCGAGCAGGTACGTGACCCACAGGTAGACGTTGCGTAGACCCACCACGACCACCAACGCCGGGATGGTCAACGGCAGCAGGCACAGGAACTCGACGAACCGGCCCGCCCACCGGGCCTGCAACCGGACCCAGATCATCGTCGGTACCAACAGGATCAGCATCGCGATCACGGTGAACACCGCGAGCAACAGTGAGATCACGATGGCCTGATACAGCGCCTCGTCGGCCACCAGGTTGCGCCAGGCCGCCGCGGTGCGCCCGCCCTCGATGAGGTTGCGGGTGGAGAAATCGGCCATGGCGTACAGCGGAAACAGGAAGAACAGGCCGAACAGCACCCACAGCGCTACCCGGATCACCCGGTTCATTTGAGCCACCTCGCCGATCTGCGCACCAAGGCGTTGTAGGCGAACATCACCACAGCCACCACCACGATCATCTCGAGCGCCAGCGCATAGGCGAAACCGGACTGCCCCAGCACCACCTCGCTGGTGAGCGCGGTCCGGATCAGCAACGGCACGATCGGACTGCCCTGACTGACCAGGGCCGCCGCGGTGGCATAGGCGGCAAAAGCGTTGGCGAACAACAGCAATGCCGAGCCCAGGAACGCCGGGGTGAGCAACGGGACAGCCACTTCCCGCAGGTACTGCCACCGTGACGCGCCCAGGCTCACCGCGGCTTCGCGCCACTGCTCGCGCAGACCCTCCAGGGCCGGCAGAAACACGATCACCATCAACGGGATCTGAAAGTAGGTGTAGACCAGGATCAAGCCGGCCAACCCGTAGAGCCAGCCGGAGCCCGACAGATCCCAGCCCAGGTGTTCGGAGACCCACAACGTCAGGACCCCGTTGAGCCCGATCGTGGCGAGGAATGCGAAAGCCAGTGCCACGCCCCCGAACTGGGCCAGCACGCTGCACAGCGCGAGCACCGCACGCCGCAGCATCGACGCCTGCGGGCTGCTGACGATCAACCACGCCAACACGGCGCCCAGAACTGCCCCGATCAGCGCCGTGCTCGCCGACAGCACAATGCTTTTGAACAGCGCAGTCAACGCGGTCCCGGTGAACAGGGCGGCGATGCGGTCCAGGGTGAACGTGCCGTCGGCGAAGAACGCCATGACGATCACCGTCGCCGTGGGCACGATCAGGAAAACCGTGACCACGGCCACGAACGGCAGCAGTGGCACGGCGTCACGAACGCCCGCCCACACCCGTCGGCCCGAGATCCGATCCGGCATGGTCCGACTCAGCCGATCGCCTTGGCCCAGTT
The DNA here is from genome assembly GCF_001666875.1 of Mycobacterium sp. E802. Classification (NCBI taxonomy): domain Bacteria; kingdom Bacillati; phylum Actinomycetota; class Actinomycetes; order Mycobacteriales; family Mycobacteriaceae; genus Mycobacterium; species Mycobacterium sp. E802. The sequence continues at coordinate 11,667 of NZ_LZJD01000175.1, read as the reverse complement.
GTCGGCCAGATACTCGTTGGCAGTGTCGGTTTGGTCCTGAGTGGCGACGGTGACCGGCCCGTCGATGATGGGCAGCTGGCCGAAGGCGGCCCGATCGGCCGTCCCGGCCAGGATCATCTTGTCGGCGCGAACCGGCCGAACCCCGCCCTTGGCATACAGGTTCTGCCCCTCGTCACTGAACAGGAACTCCTGCCACAGCCGGGCCGCCGCGGGGTGCGGCGCGTCTTTGTTGATCGCCTGGAAGTAGTAGCCCGCGACCAGGGCTTCGTGGGGAACCATCACCTGCCAGCCGGGTACCTTCTGACTTTCGGTGCCGTTGAGGTAGTTCCAGTCGATCACCACCGGGGTCTGCCCCGACTCGATGGTGGCCGGCGTCGGATCGAGCGGCAGGAAGTTGCCCGCCTCGTTGAGTTTGGCAAAGAACTCGACGCCCGGGGCGATGTCGTCGGCGGACCCGCCGTGCGCCACCGCGGCCATCAGCACCCCGGCGAAGGCGGCCCCGGCCTGGGTCGGATCGCCGTTGAGCGCGACCTTGCCGTGGTATTCGGGCTTGAGCAGGTCGTCGATCGTGGTGATCGGCGGGACCTTGGTCGAGTCGAAGCCGATGGACATGAAACCGCCGTAATCGTTGACCCAGGTGCCGTCGGGATCCTTCAACTTCGCCGGAATGTCGTCGAACGTGGCCACCTTGTAAGGCGCGAACATCGAGGTGTTGGCCAGCGCCACCGACTGTCCGAGGTCGAACACATCGGGTGCGGTGCTCTTGCCCTTCTGCTGGTTGGCCGCGTTGATCTCTTCCTGGCTTGATGCGTCGGGCTGCGCCGAGTTCACCTTGATGCCGTACTTATCCTCGAAGGCTTTGATGATCGCGCCGTAGTTCGCCCAATCCGGGGGCAGCGCAATCACATTCAGTTCACCCTCGGCCTTCGCCGCCGCGACGAGCTTGTCCATCCCGCCGAAATCAGCTACCGACGTGGCCTCGGCCATCTTCACTCCGGTGTCGGTTTCGGCACCGGCGGTGTCCTTCTGCGGCGGTGCGCACGCGGCCAGTCCCACGGTGACGACGGCCGAGACGGCCAGGGCGGATACCTTCGCGAACCTGGATGTGATCATTGCGAAACCCTCCGATGCTCAGGAAGCGCCGTCATGGCGCAGCGGTTGCTCGAACCTGTCGCCGGAGTGAACGAGTCCGCGGACAACGCGCACGGGCACCCTACCGCGACGCCTTCGAACTCGGCGCTCATTGTCAGGCCAGCGGGGATAGCATCGCGTGGTGTCTGTCCCCGGACCCGTCAGCAACTTCGAGCTTCACGACTGGTCGTTCAAACCGGCGCCGGTGCCCTGGTACCGGACCCGCCGCGCCACGCTCGCACTGATTGCCACCGGCCTGGCCGCTGCCGCCATCGTGATCTCGGGTGTGCTGTTGCTGCTTAGGGATTCGGCACCGAGCGATACCCCGTCGCCGACCACATCACCCTCCCCGTCGACCACCAACCCGGCACCCTCACCGTCACTGCGGGTCGGGGTACCACCTGCGCCGCCGGCGCCGCCCCCGCCACCACCCGAGGAAACCCAGCAAGCCCCGGTGTACCGGCCCACCCACCGGCCGACCCCGACCAAGAAACCCGAGATCGGCGTGACCCGCACACCGGTGACCCGATCGCCGATCAGCGTGGCTCCGCAACCCCGGCACCCCCGCAACTGAGCCATAAGCTGAACCCATGGCCGGTTTCGAGGCAGTGACCGAGTTCGCCAACGCGCCCGTCGCGGTGCTGGCCACCGTGGGAACCGACGGCGCACCACATCTGGTCCCGGTGGTCTTCGCGGTGCACGTGCCTGCCGACGCCGAGGCTTCGGCCACGATCTACACCGCGGTGGACGCCAAACCCAAGTCCACTCAACGGCTGCGGCGGCTGGCCAACATCGAAAACGATTCGCGGGTCAGCCTGTTGGTCGACCACTACGCCGACGATTGGACACACCTGTGGTGGGTGCGTGCCGACGGGCAGGCCGCCATCCATCACAGCGGCGAGGAAATGGCCACCGGCTACGGACTGCTGCGTGCCAAATATCCGCAGTATGAGCGGATCGCGTTGAACGGCCCGGTCATCACGGTCAGGGTCACGCGCTGGGCGAGTTGGCAGGGGTGAGACCCGCGGCGGCCACCACGACTCTTGTGCTCCAGATCACATCGGGGAATGGTGGATGGCAGGGACACCAGGAGGAACGCCATGGCGGACAAGTCGAACTCGGCCGGCAACGCAGCGGTACCCACCGCCGACAGTCCCGCCGCCATTCGCAATGTGGTGCTCGTCGGCCCGTCAGGTTCGGGCAAGACCACGCTCGTGGAGGCACTGCTCGTGGCCGCAGGGGTGTTGAATCGCCCGGGCTCGGTGGCCGACGGGTCGACGGTCTGCGATTTCGACGAAGCTGAGATCGGCCAACAGCGCTCGGTCGGCCTCGCGCTGGCCCCCTTGCAGCACAACGGGATCAAGGTCAATCTGATCGACACCCCCGGATACGCCGATTTCGTCGGGGAACTACGCGCCGGGCTGCGCGCCGCGGATTGCGCATTGTTCGTCATCGCCGCCAACGAGGACGTCGACGAGCCGACGAAGGCGCTGTGGCAGGAGTGTGCGGCGGTGGGCATGCCGCGGGCCGTGGTCATCACCAAGCTCGACCACGCCAGGGCCAACTATGCGGCTGCGCTGGCCGGCGCCCAGCAGGCCTTCGGGGACAAGGTGGCGCCGCTGTACTTCCCCGCCGGTGAGGGGGTGATCGGGCTGCTCACCCTCACCAACCGGCCCCCCGACGGCTCCTTGGATGACGAGATCTCCGAACTACGCGGCTCGCTGATCGAGGGGATCATCGAGGAGTCCGAGGACGAGACCTTGATGGAGCGCTACCTCGGCGGCGAAGAGATCGATGAAGCGGTGTTGATCGCCGACCTGGAGAAGGCCGTGGCCCGCGGTTCGTTTTTCCCGGTGATCCCGGTGTGCAGCGGGTCGGGGGTCGGCACGCTGGAACTGCTGGAGGTCGCCACCCGCGGCTTTCCGTCACCACCCGAACATCGGCTACCCGAGGTGTTCACCACCAACGGAGCCACCCGCACACCGTTGCCCTGCGATCCGTCCGGGCCGCTGCTGGCCGAGGTGGTCAAGACGACGTCGGATCCCTATGTCGGCAGGGTCAGCCTGGTCCGGGTGTTCTCCGGCACCATCAGGCCCGACGCCACCGTGCATGTGTCGGGCCATTTTTCTGCCTTCAACGGCTCCGTCTCACCGGCCGGCTCCCACGGCCATGCCGATCACGACGAGGACGAGCGCATCGGCACCCTGTCCTTCCCGCTGGGTAAACAGCAGCGTCCGGCGCCGTCGGTGGTGGCCGGGGACATCTGCGCGATCGGCCGGCTCAGCCGGGCCGAGACCGGGGACACCCTCAGCGACAAGGCTGATCCTCTGGTGCTGCGGCCGTGGACCATGCCCGACCCGCTGCTGCCGGTCGCGGTCCAGCCGCGCGCCAAAACCGACGAGGACAAACTCTCGGTCGGGTTACAGCGGTTGGCCGCCGAAGATCCGACGCTGCGTATCGAGCAGAACCCCGAGACCCACCAGATCGTGCTGTGGTGCATGGGCGAGGCGCACGCCGCGGTGGTTCTCGACGCCCTGTCGCGCCGTTACGGGGTGTCAGTGGACACCGTGGAGTTGCGGGTTCCCTGCGAGAGACGCTCGGCGGAAAGGCAAAAGGCCACGGCCGACACGTCAAACAGTCCGGTGGTCACGGCCAGTACGCGGTATGCGACATCGAGGTGGAGCCGTTGCCGGAGGGCACCGGGTTCGAGTTCGTCGACAAGGTCGTGGGCGGAGCCGTGCCGCGCCAGTTCATCCCTAGCGTCGAGAAAGGCGTACGGGCGCAGATGGAGAAAGGGATCACCGATTATCCCGTCGTCGACATCCGGGTGACCCTGGTCGACGGCAAGGCGCACAGCGTCGACTCGTCGGACTTCGCCTTTCAGATGGCCGGCGGGTTGGCGTTGCGTGAGGCGGCCGCGGCGGCCGGGGTGAGCCTGCTCGAACCGATCGACGAGGTGACTGTCGTGGTGCCCGACGATCTGGTGGGCGCCGTGATGAGCGATCTGGCCGGCCGGCGCGGCCGGGTCCTGGGCACGGACAAGGCCGATGACGACCGCACGTTGGTGAAGGCCGAGATCCCCGAGGTAGAGCTGACGCGGTACGCCATTGACCTGCGGTCGCTGTCGCACGGCGCCGGATCGTTCAGCCGGGAGTTCGCCCGCTACGAGCCGATGCCCGAATCGGCCGCGGCCCGGGTGCGCCGCTCAGCCTGACGCTCGTTGGGCGTGAACGGCGGCCGTAATACCTGATCAGGGCTTACTCTGTGACGGGGGTCTCCTGGCACCGGCGGTTTGAGATTCGCCGCACAGAGGCCTCTGTAGTTGCACTTATCTCTGGTTGTTTGGGACAGTTTTCGGACCTTTAGTTGCTGGCTGCGTCAATAATTCGGAGGTTTGCGCGTGGCCTCATCCACCGCGACATTGCGGGACCGCTTCGGACAGCGGTTCAAGCATTGGCGTTACGACCCGCCGTACAAGACCGCGTGCGCGGGTATGGCGATCCTTCTGGTCGCGGTGCTGGTGTTGACCTGGATGCAGTTCCGTGGCGCCTTCGAGGAGAAGACGCAGCTCACTGTGCTGGCCAATCGCTCGGGCCTGTCGATGGACCCGGGCTCGAAGGTCACCTTCAACGGCGTGCCGATCGGCCGGTTGACGGCCGTGAACGTGGCCGACGTCGACGGCGAGCAACAGGCCCAGCTGACGCTGGACATCAAGCCCAAGTACCTCAAGCTGATCCCCGAGAACGTGACCGCCGAACTGAAGGCCACCACGGTGTTCGGCAACAAGTACATCTCGTTCGTCGCACCCGACAATCCCACGTCAGCGCGGGTCGACCCGGCCACCCCGATCCATGCCCAAGGGGTGACGACGGAGTTCAACACGCTGTTCGAGACCATCACCGCGATCTCCGAACAGATCGATCCGATCAAGCTCAACGAAACTCTGACCGCCACCGCCCAGGCACTGGACGGCCTCGGCGAGAAGTTCGGCCAGTCGATCGTCAACGGCAACGACATCCTCAGCGATCTCAACCCACGCATGCCCGAGATCCGGCGCGACATCGCCGGCCTGGCCGATCTGGGTGAGGTCTACGCCAACGCCGCCCCCGATCTGTTCGACGGCCTGACCAACGCCGTCACCACCGCGCGCACCCTCAACGAGCAGCGCGGCAACCTCGACCAGGCCCTGGTGGCCGCAGTCGGGTTCGGCAACACCGGCGGCGACATCTTCGAACGCGGCGGGCCGTACCTGGTCCGCGGTAACCAGGACCTCCTACCGGTCAGCGCGATGTTCGACCGCAACAGCCCGGCGCTGTACTGCATGATCCACAACTACGCCGAGGCCGCCCCCAAGTTCGCCCAGCAGACCCGCAACGGCTATGCGTTCGAACTGCACGACTTCCTGGTCGGCGCGCCGAACGCCTGGGTCTATCCCGACAACCTGCCCCGGGTGAACGCCACCGGTGGTCCCGAAGGCCGCCCCGGCTGCTGGCAGCCGATCACCAAGGATCTGTGGCCGGCGCCGTACCTGGTCTTGGACACCGGCGCCTCGATCGCCCCGTACAACCACTTCGAGCTGGGTCAGCCGCTGGTTACCGAGTACGTGTGGGGCCGCCAGATCGGCGAGCACACCATCAACCCTTAGCGGCCTTGACTTCCAGGTCCGCTTCCAAGCTCTCCTCGTAAGCACCCTCGTCGCGGCCGAGTGCCACGGTGGCGGCGGCCATCGCGCCGATGGCGACCGACAGGGCCACCGGTTCCCATCCGGTGATCGCCAGGTGCTCACCCAGCACGACCGAGCCGAGGACCACCGCGACAACCGGCTCGAGCACCAGCATGGTCGGCACGGAGGTCTGCAGGGACCCGGCGTGAAACGCCGACTGCTGCAACAGCGTCGCGACCACCCCGAGGATCACCACCAGATACAGGGCGGGCGTGGTGAGCGCCGAGATCAGACCCTGCACGGCAATCGTGTGCATGACGATCTTGGTCAGCACCGCCACCACGCCGAACATCACGCCCACTGCCAACGCGAGCAGTACCGCGCGACGCCAGTTGACGCTGCGCGTGGCGGCCAGCACGCAGAGGGTGACCGCCGCCGCGCACACCACGGCGACGGTGACGGTGGTGGCCACCGAGACGGCGTAGGTTCCCGTGCTGGCTCTGGCCAGCGCGACGAACACGGTCAACGCACCGGTCAACAGCAGCGCCCACAGCCACTCCGCACGGCTGACCCGGCGGTGGGCCAGCCGGGCACTGAGCGGCAACGCGAACAACAATGCCGACACCAACACCGGCTGGACGAGCAGCAACGACCCGAACCCCAGTGCCAGCGCCTGGAAGACATAGCCGGCCACCGCCGATGCGGTCCCGGCCCACCACAGCTTGCGGCGCAGCAAGGTGCGCAGCATGACGCTGCTGACACCCTTCTCGGGTGGAACGTCCATCGTCGCGCGCTGCCGGACCACAATGCCGACAGCTGCGAAAACCGCTGCGCAGAGGGCGAACAGCACCGCAAGACTGTTGCCGAGCAAGCCTCGTCAACCCCTTCCGGGCCGGTATGTCGGCCCTCTAGAGAAGAGAAGGCCCGTGCCCCTCAACCGTAGAGCGCCGGCGGCGGATGCGCCGCCTCGGCCTAGACGACCTGCAGGCGTCGCTTTGGCGGCTCGTCGGTGGTGCCCGTGTCGGAAACGGACGTGTTGGAAACCGGGGCGTCAGGAGCGGGAGCGATCTTGTCGTTGACGCTTGCCACGGCCAGATCGACCCGGTTGACCGCGGTGTCACACAAGTCGCGGACCCGGCCACTGGCGGTCTCGACGTCATCGGCGGCACTACGCAGGTAGGCCCTGAGGTTGATCCGCAGCCGCTCGCCGGCGCGGCGTGCGCGCAGCCGGACGCGGTCGTCGACCTCGACGGTCACGTAAGGCAAAACTCGAAACCTCATGACAGAAACCTCATAGTCCCGCTCCATCTCCGCGTGCCTTGCCACAGTAACCGCGCCCGGCCGCGACGGCTAGGTTCCGGCGCCGTCCCAGTCGGTCAGCGTCCAGCCATCCGTCGGATTGCCTTTCACCACCACATAGCCGGTGTTGTCGAGCGGGTGCTCCATCAGCAGCTGCGGATCGGGATTGACGACGTTCATCTGCACCCACAGCATGATCGCGGCGCCGTGTGAATACGCGACGGGATTGTCGTCACCGGTGTCGTAGATCTGCTGGACGGCACCGTCGAACCGAGCATCGAACTCATTGCCGTCGATCGATCCGGGTATCCGCGCGCTGCGGTCGCCGCGCAACCACTTCTCGGGCGCCGAGAAATACGTGTTCACCGCACTCGCTTCCGGCTGGCCTTCGTAATCGCCTGCCTCGACCTCGCGGAGTCCGGGCAACACGGTGACCGGCTCGCCCAAGGTGTCGGCCATCGGCTCGGCGGTCTGTTGGGTGCGCACCATGGTCGAGGCGAAGATGCCGTCGTAATGGTGGGACGCCAGGCGCTGTGCACTGGCGACGGCCTGGCTGCGGCCCAGCTCGGTCAGCGGTGGTCCCGGGGTCGAGCTGTCGATCAGGCCCGAGGCGTTACCCGCCGACTGCGCGTGGCGGACGAACGTCAGGGTGATGGAGCGGTATCCGCCCGCACCGGCGTTCGGCGCCAGCAGCGCGGCGAGGACGAGGAGGATCGCAGACAGCAGTGGCAGTGCCCGTAATTTTCGCACACCGCCATCTTTCACCGCCCGGGCGTAGTTTCGTGAGCGTGACTACTCTCGAGGACCCCAGGGTCGCAGACACATTGGACCGGATGTACGCGGCGTCGGCCGAGCAGTTCGCGAAACTTCGTGAGGAGGGCTCCCGCAAGTTCGCCGATCTGTCCAACGCGAGCGCTCAGGAACGTGCAGATGCCCTCAGCGACATCTACATGCCGGTGACGCGTGAGGCCGGCCGGTTGTTGTACTCGCTGGTGCGGGCCATCAAGCCGGCCGTCGTCGTCGAGTTCGGGATGTCCTTCGGACTCTCGGCACTGCACCTGGCATCGGCGGTGCGCGACAACGGCTCCGGGCGGGTGTTCACCACCGAGCTCAGCGCGACCAAGATCGCCTCGGCCAAGCAGACGTTCGCCGATACCGGCCTCGAGGACGTCATCACCGTCCTAGAGGGCGATGCGCTGGAAACACTCAAGACCGTGACCGGCGACATCGGTTTCGTGCTGCTCGACGGCTGGAAGGAGCTCTACCTTCCGGTGCTCGAACTCCTTGAGCCACAACTCAATATCGGAGCCCTACTCGTCGCGGACAACACCTCCATGGACGACACCAAGCCTTACCTGGACCACGTGCGCGAGCCGTCCAACGGCTATGTGAGCGTGAACTTCCTCGCCCGCGACAGCGACAGCATGGAGCTCAGTTGCCGCACCTAACCCTCGCCACTGAATTTGCGTTACGGCCGCGGGGCAAGATCTCGTCTGCGGTCTTGGTCCAAGCCAACGGGCGCCGATGCTGATTCCAGCCGTCGATGAAAGCACCGATGGCTTCCACGAGTTCTTTGACGCTATTGGACGAGCGACGTGGGCTGGGAAATGGCAGCTTCGGCTAGCATCCGATTCGCGATGACGTAGGTGTAGGCAAGCACTTCGCCATATCCGTACGCCGAGCACGGTTGACGGACAGCTTTGCCATTCCATGCGACCGCAGCGGCGGTGATTGCTGCAGCCTCGCTGTCTTCACCGGCCACCGCTTGCCCGAGAATCGAATACGCTGTACAAACCGCGAGCTCAAAATCCCATGGCCCATCGGCAATCTGCAGCGGCCCTCGGGTGATTGGCCAACGTAGACATCTCGGCACCGTGGTGGAGACGATCCACTCGGCCGCGCGGATGAGGCCCGGACGCTGATGCATCTCGATGAGGAGGATTGCGCCGAGGAGAGCAGGCAGGCTGATTGCCGCCCGCTCGGGCCACTTTGAACCGGTGGCCTTGACGGTGTTGAGCTTCTTGCGGTACACCCGCGAGTCCGCCAAGTGTTCCAATTGCCATCGAAACGGGTCGTCGATCAATCTGATTGCCCGCCTGTCCGCTCGTTGTCAGGCTGCCAGTCGCCTTGCCAACCCCGTCCCTGCAACCCCGCACGGTAGGCGGTTGCAGTAAGACCTCCTACCAACAAAATGGCCCCCCAAACCAGGTTTTCGCGGATCGCTTCCCAGGGGTCCTTCCCGAATAGCGCTGTGAGAATGGCCCACAGTTTGGCTCCAAATAACCCGAACAGCACCACGCTTGCGATGTACAGAGCCCAGACGAGCAGGACATGCCGATCAGACTTACTTGCTGGAACGGGTAGTGGCCGCGCAAAGGCGGGCCAGATCAACAGAAACCCCGCCACCAAGAACACAGCGGCAATATCGATCAGCTGGTAGTGCAGCAGGTTTAACAACGCACCTGTAGCGACGATCGCCACGATACGACGAAAAAGTGACAGCAGAATTTCCTTATCGTGCCATCGGTACCCCGTCCCAAAATCGTTGAATACGACGTCAACAACAGCAAAATACGGACCGAAGTACCTGTTATCAATGTTGATGTAGGCAGCGACAATTATCGCCGGGCCTAAGACGAGGGCCCAACCCAGGTGCTGTGGATCAAAGATAACTTTGCCGTTCAAAACCCTTCCACCCCCTCAGGCGTGACGCGCACGCCTCGGCCCGTCTGGTCGTTTGTAAGCGCAATGCCGTCGTCTACGGCGATGATTCGCCATTCGAATGCACGGTATTTTCCGCCAGCATCGAGGGTTGCTCTCGCCAGATCACCCATCTGCCCATCGACCCATTCGATTTCGCCGCTGGCGTGGAATCGGAAGCTGTGATATGGGGTGCCGTCTTCATGGCGGGGCCAGTTGCCGGCTGGCGTTTCGCATGCGGTCCGCCCCGGCTCGATGAGGCAACTGATCGACCCGGATTGGGTGGTGACAGCAATCTGACCGCGTTGGTTGGGGTAGAGCTTGACCAGACCTTCACAGTCCGCAGTTGATTCGCCCTTTGCAATGGCAAGATGCATGTAGTGATGCGCGACACGATCGGCGGTGATTTCGGTGTGGGAGAGGAATGCACCTTCGCCTGAATACATGCGCAGCAGCACGTAAATTGGCAAGAATTCTTGGCTATCTGATTGTACAGGCGTCGATGTTACCTGCGACGAGGGCTCCCGGCGTATACGCTTACGCGCCCACGTAGTTATCGCCGCGATCGCAGCCCACGCTGCACCGCCTATCAGCCCAGATGCCAATTCTGGGCCGAGGTACAGAGCAATTTCTTCTATCGGGGACACGCCTCCTCCGCGCCCACCGGGCTCATGGAAGAAAAGGTCTGGCTCGAACCCCACTGCCCGTAGATCGTCGGGAAGCTCGTTAATTAGATCGCGGACGTTGGATTCCATATAATCTGTGCGGCCGGTCACCTGGACCCGTGCAACCCCGAAGCGCCTGTCAGAAGAATGTGTGCCTCTCACGTGAATGAAGTGTAATTCGACTCCCTCGGTTCCGAATCAGGATCGACGAGCGAGGTCGACTTCGTTCCCGTCGCTGCCCGCCTGTCAGCCAAGCGCGCTATGTGCGCCGCCATATGACGCCCCAGATTGGACCGCCAACGACGCCGGCAGGTTCGGATACCGAAGCTAAAGTCCCATGCCGTGCGGAACGCCGCCGACATGATCGCTGCTTGAAGCAGCGCGCACATCAGTCGCTCGGCTGCCCTCGCATACTCCACGGCTGGCACCCTCAAAGTCCACGTCCGGCGCCCCACTGCAAGATGTCTTCTAAAAGGACATTCTGCTGCTGCGACCTCTGACGGACCAGACGCTTGGAATATCGAAGATGCCAATATCGTCCGCCATATCGGTGAGCATTCACACTGTCCTCGAGCACCTTGCTGTGGATCGCAGCCCGGCGTGGCCGCCTATGCGCTGATCGAATTCGTCGAGGCCATCGGTCTGTGGCTGACCCGACGCTGGGGCGAGTACTTCGCGGTGATCGCCACCGGTGTGTTCCTGCCGCTGGAGATCTACGAGCTGACCGAAAAGGTGACCGTACTGCGGGCCGGAGCGCTGCTGATCAACCTCGCCGCGGTCATCTGGCTGTTGTGGAGCAAGCGGCGGTTCGGAATCAACGGCGGCGGCGCAGCCTACCGCGCCAAGCATCACACCGAGAGCCTGCCAGCGTCGAGCGGGCGGGCCTGGCCCTCCCTACAGCTCCTCGCGCGCGCGAGCCCGATACGCCGACGGCGTCTGACCGCAGAACTGGCTGAAACACCGGGTGAACGAGCTCAGGTTTTCGAAGCCCACGGCCGTCGCGGTGGCCTGCACTGATTGCTCGGGCCCGGCCAGCAGCGCCATGGCCCGCAACATCCGCGCATGCAGAAGGTAAGTGCGCCAAGAGATTCCGATGGTCTCGGCAAACAGCCGGCGCAGCGTACGCTCGGATACCGCGACGGCCCGGCTGACCTCCTCGGAGGTCACCGAATCCAGATGTTCCTTGGTGTACGCCAATGCGGCGGCCAC
>NZ_LZJD01000174.1:0-645 GCF_001666875.1 Mycobacterium sp. E802 | reverse complement strand
CGCAGCGCGGCCACCAGCTGTGCGGCGGCCAGCGAGCCGCCGCCCAGGGCGATGAAATCGGCCTCCGGCCCGTCGACCGGCGTGCCGAGGACATCCCGCCACAACCCGGCCAGCCAGCCCGTGGTGCCGGTGAGTTCGGTGCCGTCGGGTTCGTCGTCGCCCGGCGGCGGCCATGGCAATGCATTGCGGTCGACCTTGCCGGAGGTGCGGGTCGGCAGCTCGTCGAGCAGCACGAGCCGCGGCACCAGGGCGGCGGGCAGTGACTCCGACAGCGCCGCGCGGGCCGCGGCCAGATCGAAGGACGGGTCCGTACTCGCGATGTAGCCGACCAGTAGCGGGGTGCCGCTGGCGGTCTTGCGCACCGCGGCCGCGCCGCCACTCACCCCGCGCAGGTTGACCAGGGCGGCGTCCACCTCACCCAGCTCGATGCGGCGGCCACCGACCTTGACCTGGTCGTCGGCGCGCCCCTGGAAGTAGAGGCCGTCGGCCTCCAGCCGCACCAGGTCGCCGCTGCGGTAGGCGCGGCTCCAGCCCAGTGTGGGCATAGCCGCGTACTTCTCGGCGTCCTTGTCCGGATCGAGGTAGCGGGCCAGACCGACACCGCCGATCACCAGTTCGCCCACCTCGCCGAGAGCGACGGGCAGG
>NZ_LZJD01000173.1:0-7773 GCF_001666875.1 Mycobacterium sp. E802 | reverse complement strand
CAGTATCTTCAGAAGGCAGGTGCGCCGGGCGGAGGTGGAGGCGGCGGCGCCGGTGGCGGTGGGGGTGCCGGGGCGGGCAGCGTGATCGGCGGCAGTCCCGGGATCAGGATGACGTTTTCGGCCGGCGGTGGTGGTGCGCCAGGTGGGGGCGGGGGAGCCGCCGGAGGTGGAATGTAGACCGGCGGAGGCACATACCCGGTACTGGTGTTGATCGTGACGATCGATCCGGGAATCGTCTTGCCGCTCGGGGTGGTTCCGACCACCGTCCCTTTCGACGCCGAGTTGTTGACCGGCGTGGGTTTGTCGGCCACCTGGAAACCGGCGTCCTGCACGCGTTTACGTGCCTCGTCGAACTTCAGGCCGGTGACACTGGGTACGTGGCTTCCTGGACCACCCTCGACGTAACGCGGGTCGGTGGGCGGCATGGCGACGGGGCCGAAGTGCTCTGCGATGGGACTCATTGCCGCGTACCACGTCAGCGCTGGCTCCGTCCCGCCGTACAGGTCGCCCTCGCCGCATGTGCGTAACGGGTATGAGCACAGTCCGGACGGTGACGAGGAATCGTCGAAGATGTAGTTCGCGGCGGCGTACCGGTTGGTGAAGCCGAGGAACGCCGACGATCGGTGGGCTTCGGTGGTACCGGTCTTGCCCGACATCGGCAGTGACCAGCCGACGGAACTGGCTGCCCCGGCAGCGGTTCCGTTCGAATGGTCCTTGCCCAGCGCGTTGGCCAACGTGTTGGCCAGCCCCTCGGGCACGGCCTGATCGCAAGGCAGCGTTTCCACGCTCACTTCGCGGCCGTTGCGGTCGAAGATCTTGTCGATCGGGCTCGGGGGGCACCATGTGCCACCCGATGCGAGCGTCGCCCCCACGTTGGCGAGTTCGAGAGCATTGAGCTCGAGCGGGCCGAGCGTGAACGATCCGATGTTCTGGCGCTTGACGTAATCCGCGATGCTCTCGTCGGAATCGGGGTGGTAAGCACGAGCGCTGCCCGGCTCGGCGTAGGACCTCAACCCCAACCGGACCGCCATGTCCACCGCCCGTGGCACACCGATCTGCGAGATCAGTTTGGCGAACGCGGTATTGGGTGATTGAGCCAAGGCGTCGGTGACATTCAACGAACCGGGGAAGCCGTGCGCGTTGCGCACACACCAGGTCTCCTTCGGGCAGCCCGGCGTATCGCTGCTGCCCAACCCTTTGCCCATGAACATGCCAGGGACGGTGAGTTGGGTGTTGATCCCCATCCCCATGTCGAGGGCGGCGGCCGTGGTGAAGATCTTGAAGATGGAACCGGCGCCGTCACCGGCCAGCGAGAACGGTTGTGGTTGCACCGTCTCGTTGTTGTCGAGGTTGAGCCCGTACCGCCGGCTGTCGGCCATCGCGACCACGTGGTGCGTGTCCTTGCCCGGGGTGATCACGCTCATCACGCTTGCCACACCGTCGCTGTCGGGGTCGGCATACTTCTCGATCGCCGTTTTGACACTGTCCTGCACCGTGGGATCCAGCGTGGTGCGGATGAGATAGCCGTTGCGGGCCACGTCCTCCATGGTGAGGCCGGCCCGCGCCAGGTACTGCAGCACGTATTCGCAGAAGAACGCGCGATCACCCGCAGCGATGCACCCTTGGGGCAGCGGATCGGCTTGGGGGAGAACGCCCAATGGTGCAGCCTTGGCGGCGCGCAGCTCCTCGGCGCGGTCGGGCAGATAGTCGATCAAGGTGTCGAGCACCACGTTTCGTCGCGCCAGGGCGCCGTCGGGGTTCGTGTAGGGGTTCAGTGTGGTGGTGGACCGCACGACGCCGGCGAGCAGGGCCGCCTGCGGCCAGGTGAGATCTGCGGCGTCGACGCCGAAGTAGGTGCGCGCCGCGTCCTGAACGCCGAATGCGCCGTTGCCGAACGACACCAGATTCAGGTACCGGGCCAGGATCTCGCTCTTGGGCAGCGTTTTGTCCATCGCCAGCGCAATCCGGATCTCACGCAGTTTGCGTGCGGGGCTGACTTCCACCGCGGCCCGGCGCTCGGCGTCAGACTTCGCCTTCACCAACAGGTTGTAGTTCTTGACGTACTGCTGCTCGATGGTCGACCCGCCGCGAACCTGATCGATGCCGCGCAGATAGCCGATGAGCCCGTTGAGGGTCCCCTGCACGTCCACACCGTTGTGCTCGGCGAAACGTTTGTCCTCGACCGAGACGATCGCCAGTTTCATGGTGTCGGCGATCCGATCGCTGGGTACCACCCACCGTCGCTGTTCGTAGAGCCAGGCGATCGGGGCGCCCGAGGCGTCGACCATGGTCGTGACGATCGGCGCATCGCCCTTGAGCACCTCTGCCGAATCCTGTGCCACCGTGTCGGACAGCCGCGCCGACATGACCCCGATCCCGCCGACGATCGGGAACATCAGTGTGGCCGCGAGCAATCCGGCCAGCACACAGTGCATTGCCAGCTTGGCAACTGTAGACCTCGACCTCGGGGGCGGGCCGGACATGTACTCAAGCGTAGGACCGGCAGCGGGTCGTGGTGTGCAAATCGCACGCAACTCGTTGTCCGGGTGGGCATCTCGGCGCGGGCGCGAGCGCCCGGCCGGACCGAATCATCGACGCGGCAACATGATTCGCGTTCGCCCGGGCAACGGTCCGGAAGGGGTGGGGCTAACGTTCCCCACGGCTGCAGCTGGGGTCTGCCGGTTTGGTCGGCCAGGTGCAGACGTCGATGTAGGTGGTGTTGGCGTATCCGCCGCCGTCGAACACGCCGTAGGCGTCACCGTGCGCGCCGGTGTAGGTGGCCCCGCCACCCCCGTTGCCGCCCGAGCTGACGATCGTGGTGACCGTCCAGCCCTTGTCCTGCAGGGCCGTCTTGTATGCGGCCATCGCTTCGGTCGGCGCCTTGTTGACCTGGTAGTGCAGGTGGATGCCGCCGTCGGCGACGTCATCGGGCCCGCGGGTCTGCTGCACGTCGGCCGGCGTCGGCAACAACGAGGTCAGGGACGCGGAGGTGGCCGGCGGGGCCGTCGTGGTGGCTTCGGCCTTCTCGCTCACCGAGCCGCAGGCCGAGGCAGTCAAGCCGATCGCCAGCGTCGCCATGAGACAGGCTGTGGTGTGGTTCGTCATCGGCGGCCCCGTTCTTTCTGGGCGCACGGTACCAACGCCGCCAAAGTGCAGTGATCGTTATCGACGTGTCAGAACCCGACGTCATTCCGAAGGCAAGGAGTTCGATGTCCCCCGGTCATCCGGGCGTTGCTGTCGGGCAAGCATCGGTTCATATGCGACTTCAACCATGTGTGGGCTGTATGGAGACGACGACAGGGAGACCGGGATGACTCGCAGGCGGTACGTGGTGACGGCAGCGCTGGTGTGTACGGCGGCGCTGGCCGCGGCGTGTGGTGGCAGCAAGGGGGAGGCGTCGCTGCCGTTGCTCGACCCGGCTGCCACCGGCACGCTGTCCGAGCACGGAGGTGCGACCCGGGCCGGCGACGACCGCAGCGCACTGATTGCCGATTCGATCGAGAACACCGGTGCCCGCAACGTCATCCTGTTGATCGGTGACGGCATGGGGGATTCGGAGATCACCGTGGCCCGCAATTACGTGCATGGTGCCGCCGGCGCGTTCCCGGGTCTGGACGCTTTTCCGCTGACCGGCCAGTACACCCACTACTCGTTGGACAAGGACGGCAAGCCAACATACGTCACCGACTCGGCGGCCAGCGGATCGGCGTGGGCCACCGGTACCAAGACCTACAACGGCGCGATCTCGGTGGACATCGGCGGCAAGGACCAGAAGACGCTGCTGCAGATCGCCAAGGAGGCCGGCAAGGCGACCGGTGACATCAGCACCGCAGAAATTCAGGACGCCACACCCGCGGTGCAGTTCGCTCACGTCACGGCCCGGAAGTGCTACGGGCCCGACGAGACCACTCAGAAGTGTCCGGCCAATGCCCTGGAGAACGGCGGCCACGGCTCGATCACCGAGCAGCTGCTCACCACGCGCGCAGACGTCGTGATGGGCGGCGGCGCCGAAACCTTCCAGCAGGTCGCCAAAGCCGGCGATTACCAGGGCAAGACACTGGAGGTGCAGGCCAAGGAACGTGGTTTCACCATCGTGCGCAATGCCGACGAGCTCGACCGGGCCGGCACGGCCGACCAGGACGCCCCACTGCTGGGGTTGTTCGCCGACGGCAAAATGCCGACCCGGTGGAACGGGCCCGTCGCCGGCAAGGGCGGGTACCTGGAGCCGGCCGTCGAGTGCCGCGACAACCCGGACCGCACTGCCGAGGTGCCGACGCTGGCGGCGATGACCAAGAAGTCCATCGACCTGCTCAAGGGCGACGAAGATGGCTTCTTCCTCCAGATCGAGGGTGCCTCGATCGACAAGCAGGATCACGCCGCTAATCCATGCGGCCAGATCGGCGAGACCGTCGACCTCGACGAGGCCGCCAAGGTGGCGCTCGACTTCGCCAAGGAGAACAAGGACACCCTGGTCATCGTCACGGCCGACCACGCCCACAGCAGTCAGATCGTGGAGACCATGAGCGTCGACGACGTCCGCGCTGCCGCGGCCGAGGCGAAGCTGCCGTTCGAAACCGTCCGCGACGCCATCTACCCGGGCCTGACCCGGGTGCTGCGCAGCAAGGACGGGCAGGATCTGACCGTCTCCTACGGCACCTCGGACAACCTCGACGCGATGGACCAGGGTCACACCGGATCCCAGCTGCGCATCGCCGCCTACGGCCCGGGCGCGGCCAACGTCGTGGGCCTCTCCGATCAGACCGATCTGTTCTTCACCATGGCCCGGGCGTTGGGGCTCGAGAAGAACTGACCCGTCAGGCGTTGGACCGCGCCAGCGCCTGGGCCACCACACCGCGTGCCGGGCGCTGGCGCACCAGCTGTGGCCACCAGAACCAGCGGCCCATCAGCGCCGCGATCGACGGTGTCATGAACGAGCGGATGACCAGGGTGTCGAACAGCAGGCCGAGCCCGATCGTCGAACCCACCTGGGCTACCACGGTCATCTCACTGACCACCATCGACATCATCGTGAAGGCGAACACCAACCCGGCCGCGGTCACCACCGACCCGCTGCCGCCCATGGCCCGGATGATGCCGGTGTTGATCCCGGCGGGCAGCTCCTCCTTGAGCCGCGCGACGAGCAGCAGGTTGTAATCGGCACCGACCGCCAGCAGCACGATCACCGCCATCGCCATCACCATGAAGTGCAGCTCGATGCCGATCAGGTGCTGCCACACCAGGATCGACAACCCGAACGACGTGCCCAGCGACACCAGCACCGTGCCCACGATCACCGCGGCAGCCACCAGGCTGCGGGTGATGATCAGCATGATGATGAAGATCAGGCACAGCGCCGAGATCCCGGCGATGATCAGGTCGTAGTTGTTGCCTTCCTGCATGTCCTTGAAGGCTGAGGCGGTGCCGCCCATGTAGATCTTCGAGCCTTGCCAGGGAGTGCCCTTCATCGCTTCCTTGGCGGCCAGTTTGATGTTGTCGATGAGACCGATGCCTTCCGGCGTCAGCGGGTCACCCTCGTGAGAGATGATGAAGCGCACCGCTTTTCCGTCGGGCGAGATGAAGCTCTTCATGCCGCGCTTGAAGTCGGGGTTGTTGAAGGTCTCCGGGGGCAGATAGAAGCTGTCGTCGTTCTTGGAGTCGTTGAACGCCGTGCCCATCGCGGTCTGGCCGTCCTGCATCTCGGCCATCTGATCCTGCAGACCCTTCTGGGTCTGGTACATGGTCAGCATCATCGTCTTCATGTTCCGCATGATCTCGATCTGCGGTTGCATCATCGCGGCCATCTGCGGCATCAGGGCGTCGAGCTTGTGCATGTCGGGCATCAGTTGCTGAATGCTCTCGGTCATCGTGTCGACACCGTCGAGACCGTCGAACACCGAGCGCATCGAGGCGCACATCGGGATGCTGTAACAGTGCGGTTCCCAGTACAGGTAGTTGCGCAGCGGACGCAGGAAGTCGTCGAAATCGGAGATGTGATCCCGTAATTCGGCGACGTCGACAACCATCTGGTCCATCTTCCCGACCATGTTGTGGGTGATGGCGGTCATCTCGTCCATCAGCTCGATCATCCGATCCATCGTGTCGATGGTCGTCTGCATCTCGTCGGCCTGCAGCAGCATGTCGTCGACGCGGTCGCTGAGGTACTTGCGGTTCATGGTTTGCATGACCCCGCCCATGCTCATCTGTGCGGGGATCGTGCTGAACTCCAGCGGCTCGCCCTGCGGGCGGGTGATGGCCTGCACGCTGCCGACGCCGGACACCTCGAAGATGCGTTTGGCGATCCGGTCGATGATCAGGAAGTCCGCCGAGTTGCGCACGTCGTGGTCGGTTTCGATGAGCAGCAACTCGGGGTTCATCTTCGCCGCCGAGAAATGGCGGTCCGCGGCGGCGTAACCCTCCTGCGCCGGCAGATCCTGGGGCAGGTAATTGCGGTCGTTGTAGTTGGTGCGGTAACCCGGCAGGGTCAGCAGGCCGACAAGCGACAGCAGGATGGTGCCCAGCAGCACCGGCCCCGGCCAGCGCACCACGAAGGCGCCGAGCCGTCGCCAGCCCCGAATGCGCATGGCGCGCTTGGGTTCGAGCACTTTCCCGAACCGGCTGGCCACGGTGATGACCGCAGGGCCCAGGGTCAACGCGGCCAGAACCGTGACCGTCATGCCCACGGCCATCGGGATGCCCAGGGTCTGGAAATAAGGCAGCCGGGTGAAGTGCAGGCACAGGGTGGCGCCGGCGATCGTCATACCGGAGCCCAGCACCACGTGCGCGGTGCCGTGAAACATCGTGTAGTAGGCCTGTTCTCGGTCCTCACCGACGGTGCGGGCCTCTTGATATCGCCCGATCAGGAAGATCGCGTAGTCGGTGGACGCGGCGATGGCCAGCGTGACCAGGAGCTGTGTCGCGAACGTGGAGAGACCGATCAGTTCGTGGTAGCCCAGGAACGCCACCACCCCACGCGCCGCCGAGAGCTCGATGACCACCATCAGCAGCACCAGGATCACCGTGACGACCGACCGGTAGACCAGCAGCAGCATGGTGATGATGACGAGGAAGGTGACGGCCTCGATGATCTTGACGCTGCGGTCACCGGAGATCTGCTGATCGGCGGCCAGTGCGGTGGGGCCGGTGACATACACCTTGAGCCCCGGCGGCGGGGACAGGCCCGCGATCAGGTCCTGCACCGCCTCCACTGACTCGTTGGCCAGCGACTCACCCATGTTGCCGGCCAGATAGACCTGGACGTAGGCGGCCTTTCCGTCGTTACTCTGCGCGCCGGCCTCGGTCAGTGGGTCGCCCCAGAAATCCTGGACGTGCTCGACGTGCTTCTTGTCTGCTTCGAGCCGGTCCACCATGTCGTTGTAGAACCGGTGGGCATCGTCGCCGAGTTTGTTTCCGTCCCCCTGGGCCTCCAGCACGATCATCGCCGAACTGTCCGAGTGGAATTCGTCGAACACTTGGCCGACGCGCTTCATCGCGATGACCGACGGTGCCTCTTCGGGGCTCATCGACACCGAGCGCATCTGGCCGACGACCTCGAGGGAGGGGACGGTCGCGCTCATGAACGCGAGAAGGGCGATCCAGCCGACAATCACCGGAATGGCGAATCGACGGATCCATCGAGCAACCCCCGTGTGGGGGGCTCTGGAATCGGCCATCAGGAACCCTTGGTGGTCGGACGGGAGAGCGCGACGTAGCCGTCGGGCAGTGTGCGCAGCCTTCCCTTACTACGTCGTGTCGTCCCCCGTCTTACCAGATGAA
>NZ_LZJD01000172.1:0-17345 GCF_001666875.1 Mycobacterium sp. E802 | reverse complement strand
GTGAGTCAGATTGATGCTGGAGTGACGCAAGTACTGATCGTCGCTGGAGCAGATGAGGCGCAATTACACCCGTGTGGCGATTGTCGCTGAAGTGTCGCTAACAGGCGGGCACAACGCCCATCGACCTGAAACTGGGCGGCCGTGACGTCGCGACGGCACGACAGACAGGACCAACACGGTCGCCTCCACGATCCACTGGTCCGGCGCGCCGTCTCCAGGGACTGCACCTCCAATAGCAGGCATCGGTGGAGCCACAACGACCACTTCCACGGCTGAATCCTGGCCGACCTGCCGACGAACCGGGGCTCTGCGCCCGGGCACACCATCGCCTGGGACCCAACCCGTCCGAGCATGGCTCAGCAGCCTGTCCACGACGTGTTACCGCGGTGATAAATCCTGTGCGCCCGCGGACGGTGCGCGAGCCCGCCCCGGAGCGTATTCGTCCACCTCGATTCCGGCCGAATCAAGGCAAGACCTGCAGGTAGACGACGTACATCCCGGTCCGGCCGCCGGCTGCCCCATGACCAGCGTGTTCCTGTGAAATGACTGCCGGGTTACCGCGATTTCACAGCGCCCACAGCCCGTGAGTGCGTTCTTTTGAGGCGGCGAAAACCGCCCTTACGCTCGTGCATCAACAGCGTGGAGGGACAGATCTTGGTTGATTCACCCGCGGGCAGTCATACACCTGCCGATGCGTTGCTGCGACTGGGCAAGTACTTCCACCGCGGCGAAGTTTCAGACGATCAGCGGACCCTGCACAAGGTCGGGGGCCGCTCGGCCGATGACTTCTACCGTGACCGGTGGGCCCACGACAAAGTGGTGCGATCAACTCATGGCGTGAACTGCACGGGGTCCTGCTCGTGGAAGATCTACGTCAAAGACGGCGTCATCACCTGGGAGTCGCAACAAACCGACTATCCATCGGTCGGCGCCGACAAGCCGGAGTACGAGCCACGCGGGTGCCCGCGCGGCGCGTCGTTCTCGTGGTACACCTATTCGCCTGCGCGTGTGCGCTATCCCTATGTGCGCGGCGTGCTGCTGGAGTACTACCGCGAGGCCAAGGAGCGGCTAAAGGATCCCGTGCTGGCCTGGGCCGACATCGTCGAAGACCCGGAGAAGTCCAAGCGGTACAAGGCCGCCCGAGGCAAGGGCGGATTTGTCCGGGCCGAATGGTGGGAGGCCGCCGAGATCGCCGCAGCCGCCCACGTCCACACGATCAAGAAGTACGGGCCGGACCGGGTGGCCGGATTCTCGCCGATCCCGGCGATGTCGATGGTCAGCCATGCCGTCGGCGCCCGGTTCATCTCGCTGCTCGGCGGGTCGATGCTGTCGTTCTACGACTGGTACGCCGACCTGCCGGTGGCCTCGCCGCAGGTGTTCGGCGATCAGACCGACGTACCCGAATCAGCCGACTGGTTCGACGCGGGCTACCTGATCATGTGGGGTTCCAACGTCCCCGTCACCCGAACTCCGGACGCGCACTACATGACCGAGGCACGCTACCGGGGCCAGAAGGTGGTCGTCGTCTCGCCGGACTATGCCGACAACACCAAGTTCGCCGACGAATGGCTGCCGGCGCGTCCCGGGACCGACGCCGCGCTCGCCATGGCGATGGGCCACGTCATCCTCAAGGAATTCTTCGTCCAGCGACAGACGCCCTACTTCACCGAATACGTGAAGAAGTACACCGACCTGCCGTTCCTCGTCACGCTGACCGAACGCGACGGCCGGGTGCTGCCCGGGAAGTTCCTCACCGCAGCCGATCTCGGCGACACCGGCGAGGGGGCGGCGTCCAAAACAGTCCTGTTGGACCAGGCCGGACGACCCGTGGTGCCCAACGGATCGCTGGGACACCGGTTCACCGCCTCCGGTGAGGGACGTTGGAACCTGGACCTGCAAGGTGTACACCCCCTGCTGACATTGCACGACAGCGACGCCGAGGCGGCCACGGTGTTCCTTCCGCGGTTTGACGGCGACCAGCCGGGCGTGCTGGAACGTGGCGTGCCGACCAGAATCGTTGCCGGACAACGGGTGACGACCGTCTTCGACCTGATGCTCGCGCAGTACGGGGTGGCTCGGGAGGGTCTGCCCGGGCAGTGGCCGTCGGGATATGACGATGCGGCCGAGCCCTATACCCCGGCGTGGCAGGAAGAGATCACCGGCGTGCCTGCCGCGGCCGCCGAACGGATCGCCCGCGAGTTCGCCGACAACGCCGAGCGTTCCAAGGGTCGGTCGATGATCCTGATGGGCGCGGGCACCAATCACTGGTTTCATTCCGACCAGATCTACCGGTCGTTTCTCACCCTGGTGATGCTCACCGGCTGCCAGGGCGTCAACGGCGGCGGCTGGGCGCACTACGTCGGCCAGGAGAAGTGCCGGCCCGTCACCGGTTGGGCCACATTGGCTTTCGGCCTGGACTGGCAGCGACCGCCACGGCAGATGCAGGGCACGGTGTTCTGGTATCTGGCGACCGATCAGTGGCGCTACGACCCGTTCACCTCGGAGGTGATGGCCTCGCCTCTGGCCGAGGGGAAGTTTGAAGGCCGCACCGCCGCGGACAACATCGCTTTGGCCAGCCGGCTCGGCTGGATGCCGAGTTACCCGACGTTCAACCGCAACCCGCTGGATCTGGCCGACGAGGCTGACCGCCTCGGCAAAGACGCCGCCGGTTACGTGGTGGACGGCCTCAAATCGGGCCATCTGCAGTTCGCCTGCGAAGATCCAGACGCCCCGGAGAACTTCCCGCGCTGCCTGACGGTGTGGCGGTCGAACCTGCTCGGCTCGTCGGCCAAGGGCAACGAGTACTTCCTCAAACACCTGCTCGGCACCGACTCCGCGGTCGCCGCGCGCGACGAGGACGGTATCCGGCCACAAGAGGTCCGTTGGCGCGACGAGGCCCCGGTGGGCAAGCTGGATCTGCTGCTGTCCCTGGATTTCCGCAACACCAGCACGACGCTGTTCTCCGACATCGTGCTGCCCGCGGCCACCTGGTACGAAAAGCACGACCTGTCGAGCACCGACATGCACCCGTTCGTGCATGCCTTCTCTCCGGCCATCTCACCGCCGTGGGAGACGAAGACCGACTTCGACGCGTTCCACCGCATCGCCCGCGGCTTCTCCTGGCTGGCCGAAAAGCACCTCGGCAAACGCAACGACATCGTGGCCATGCCGTTGCAGCACGACAGCGCGGACGCCACCGCGCAGCCCGGCGGTCGCGTCCTGGACTGGAAAGCCGGTGAGTGCGAACCAATTCCCGGCAAGACCATGCCCCGGCTGGTGATGGTGGAGCGCGACTACCCGGCGATCGCCGAGAAGATGGCCGCTCTGGGGCCGATGGTGGAAACCGTCGGCCTCACCACCAAGGGGGTGACGACGCATCCCGAGCCCGAGGTCGAGTACCTGTGCGGGGTCAACGGCACCGTGGTCAGCGGCGTCGCAGTCGGGCGTCCGTTGTTGGCCAAGGACACCCACGCTGCTGAGGCCATCCTCGCGCTGTCGGGCACCACCAATGGGCGCCTGGCCGTCGAAGGCTTCGAGGCGCTGGAGCGTCGTACCGGCACCGAGCTGGTCGATCTCGCCAAGGAGAACGAAGGTAAACGAATCACGTTCGCCGACACCCAGGCCCGGCCGGTGCCGGTCAACACCTCACCGGAATGGTCGGGTTCGGAGACCGGCGGCCGGCGCTACTCCCCCTTCACCATCAACACTGAGCGACTCAAGCCCTGGCACACCCTGACCGGCCGCCAGCACTTCTATCTGGACCACGACTGGATGAGTGAGCTCGGTGAGCAACTGCCGACATTCCGGCCGCCGCTGGACATGACGGCGCTGTTCGACGAGCCCGTGGTAGGAAGCACAGCCGGTCGTTCGATCACCGTGCGCTACCTGACGCCGCACTCCAAATGGTCGATTCACTCTGCGTACCAGGATAACCTGTACATGCTGACCCTGTCCCGGGGCGGTCAGTGCATCTGGATGTCAGACGTGGACGCCGCCAAGATCGGGGTCAAGGACAACGACTGGATCGAATGCACCAACCGCAACGGTGTGGTGAATGCCCGGGCGATCGTCAGCCACCGCATGCCGGAGGGCCTGGTGTTCATGTACCACGCCCAGGACAAGGCCGTTGACGTGCCACGCACCGAGAAGAACGGCAAGCGCGGCGGTATCCACAACGCGCTGACCCGGATCATGATCAAGCCGACCCACCTGATCGGCGGGTATGCGCAGCAGTCCTTCGCCCTGAACTACCACGGGCCCACCGGAAATCAACGCGACGAGGTGACCACGATTCGTCGTCGCTCGCAGGAAGTGGAGTACTAGACGATGACCGGACACGAAGCTTGCGGAGTGGACCAATGAGGATAATGGCACAGCTCGCGATGGTGATGAACCTCGACAAGTGCATCGGCTGCCACACCTGCAGCGTCACCTGCAAGCAGGCCTGGACCAACCGCAGCGGCGTGGAGTACGTGTGGTTCAACAACGTGGAAACCCGTCCCGGGCAGGGCTATCCGCGCCAATACCAGGATCAGGAGAAGTGGAAGGGCGGCTGGACGCTGAACAAGCGCGGCAAGCTCGCCCTCAAGTCGGGCTCCCGGTTCAAGCGTCTGCTGAACATCTTTGCCAACCCCGACCTGCCCACGGTGTCGGACTACTACGACCCGTGGACCTACGACTACGAGAACCTGCTCGCCGCACCGGCCATGGACACCACGCCGGTGGCACGGCCCAAGTCGTTGATCACCGGGCGTGACACCAAGGTCACCTGGGGGGCCAATTGGGACGACGACCTGGGCGGTGGTCCGGAGCAGGTGGGCCGGGACCCGTTGTTGGGCAAGCTCGAAGACAAGGTCAAGCTCGAGTTCGAGCAGACCTTCATGTTCTACCTGCCGCGGATCTGTGAGCACTGCCTCAACCCGGCCTGCGCCGCAGCGTGTCCCTCCGGCGCGATTTACAAGCGCTCCGAAGACGGCATCGTCCTGGTGGATCAGGACAAGTGCCGGGGCTGGCGCCAGTGCGTCACCGGGTGTCCGTACAAGAAGATCTACTTCAACCACAAGACCGGCAAGGCCGAGAAGTGCACGTTCTGCTACCCGCGCGTCGAGGTCGGCATCCCCACGGTGTGCTCGGAGACCTGCGTCGGGCGGTTGCGCTACATCGGCGTGATGCTGTACGACGCCGACGCGGTTCTGCAGGCCGCATCGGTCACCGACGACAAGGACCTCTACCCCTCACAGCTCGGCGTGTTCCTCAATCCGCATGACCCTCGCGTGGTGGCGGAGGCTGAGCGGGCCGGCATCTCCCCGGAATGGATTGAAGCCGCGCAGAATTCACCGGTGTACCGGCTGATCGTCGACTACCAGGTGGCCCTGCCGCTGCATCCGGAATACCGGACCATGCCGATGGTGTGGTACGTGCCGCCGCTGTCGCCGGTGGTCGACATCCTGAAAGAGACCGGTCACGACGGCGAGAACAAGAACAACCTGTTCGGCGCCATCGACACACTGCGAATCCCGGTCGAATACCTGGCCGAGCTGTTCACCGCGGGTGACGTCGCACCCGTCCGGGCCGCGCTGCAACGACTGGCCGCCATGCGCGCCTACATGCGCTCGGCGAACCTGGGCGAAGAGTTCGACGAGACCATCCCGGCGTCGGTGCGGTTGAGTGGTGACGAGATCGAATCGATGTACCGGCTGTTGGCCATCGCCAAATATCAGGACCGCTATGTCATCCCGACCGGGGCCGGTTCGGACGCCCACCGGCTCGACGCCCTGGCCACCGGTTGCAGCCTGGACGGTGAAGGCGGGCCGGGCATGACCGCGTTCGACACCATGGTGGACAAGTTCCATCTGACCCACACCAATGATGCTGTTCCGCAAGGTGACCCGGCCCGGGTCAACCTCCTCAACTGGGACGGCCGGAGCACAGACGGGTTGTTACCGACCACATGAAGCTACTCACCCGCGGCCGCAGAACCGGTACCGGCACCTCGCTGTCCGAGCGCCAGCAGCGCCTGGTGTGGCGTCTCACTGCCTTGATGCTCGACTACCCGACGGCCGAAACCGCCGTGCTCGTCGACCAATTGGATGCCATATCCGACGAACTTCCGGAATCGGTGCGAGCACCGCTGACCGAGTTCGCATTGCGGTTCCGCCAGTCAGACACCATGCAACGGGCGTCGAACTACGTCGAGACCTTCGACATGCGTCGGCGTTCCAGCCTTCACCTCACCTATTACGCCTACGGCGACACCCGTAAACGCGGTATGGCGCTGCTGCGGTTCAAGCACGCCTACCGGCAGGCCGGCCTGGAGGTCGGTGAATTGGAGAACACGGAGCTGCCGGACTATCTGCCGATGGTGCTCGAGTTCGCCGCGACCGTCGATCACGCCCAAGGGGAACGGCTGCTGGCCGAACATGTCCCGGTGCTCGAGCTGCTGCGGCTTTCTCTGCAGGACAACGAGTCCTACTACGCGGGTCTGCTGGCGGCGATCCTGTCCACACTGCCGCCAGTGAACAGCGCTGACCGCCGCCGCATCGCCCAACTGGCCGCGGAGGGTCCGCCCGACGAGGATGTCGGGCTGGATCCGTTTGCGATGGATCCCATGGCTTCAGGAGGTCGAGCATGAGCAACGTGTTGTGGATGACCCTGCCCTACATCGCCTTCACGTCGTTCGCACTCGGGCACATCTGGCGTTACCGGGCCGACCAGTTCGGTTGGACCACACGGTCTTCCCAGATCTATGAAAGCAGGCTGCTGCGCCTGGGCAGTCCGTTGTTCCATTTCGGTATCCTCGGTGTGCTTGCCGGTCACGTTGTCGGGCTGCTGATCCCGCAGTCGTGGACCTCGGCCGTGGGTGTCTCCGAACACGTCTACCACCTGATGTCGGTGAGCATGGGGTCATTGGCCGGCATCGCCGTCGTCGCCGGGGTGGGCATCCTGCTGTACCGCCGGGTGACCGTGCCGGAGGTGCGCACCGCGACCACACTCAACGACAAGGTGATGTACCTGCTGCTGGTCGGTGCGCTGGCCACCGGCATGCTCAACACGCTGACCAACGTCTTCTCGACGTACAACTATCGCGAGACGGTGTCGCCGTGGTTCCGCAGCCTGTTCACCCTGCACCCGGCGCCCCAGTTGATGGCCGAGACGCCGTGGACGTTCCAGGCCCATGTTCTGATAGTCGTTGCCCTGCTCGGCTTCTGGCCCTACACCCGGTTGGTGCACATGTTCAGCGCGCCGATCGGCTATCTGGTCCGTCCCTTTGTGATCTACCGCAGCCGCGATCCGCAGCGGGCCGGGAAGAACCGCTACGCCAAGGCCTGGGTGACGCCGCAGGCCCCGCCGGCCCGCAGCCGCTGGGTGTGACTCTGTAAACAGGGTTGTCACAAGCCCAGTCGACGACGAGTGAGCGGATATTCATGGCCGGGACGCTTCATGCACACCGGCTCCGGCGCTACCGCATGCCGTGCCGGTGTCCGGGGCGAACTGACTTAACCCAGCGATTCCACCAAGCCCGGCAACGCAGCCACGCTGTCGATGATGTGGGTCGCCCCAGCCCCGGAAAGCGCTGCCGTGTCGTGTGCACCGGTCAGCACGCCAACCGCGGCCAGAGCCCCAGCCCGCAGACCGCTAATCACGTCCGAGGAGGTGTCGCCCACCACGATCATCGACCGCACGGAATCGGTTTCGGTGCGCAGCAATGCGGTCAGCGGCATGTCCGGGTACGGCCGACCACGCACGCCCTCTCCGGGACACAACACGATGTCGGCCAGCTTCTGCCAACCCAGAGCGTCGATGATCGCTGATTGGGTTTCTTTAGCGAATCCGGTTGTGAGTGCAGTCTTCACGCCGGAAGAACGCAGCGAGGTGATCACGTCCTCGGCACCGGGAATCGGACTGCAATTGCCCTCCGAGACGAGCTGCGCATAGCAGCGTTCGAACTCCTTGTTTGCCGTCTGCGCCTGTTCTTCATCACCACCAGCCAGGTGGCGGAACACGGTGATCTTGGACTGCCCCATGGTCTCGGACACGTAGCGCAGCATCTCGTCGCGGTCGGCGTCGGTCTTCGAGAGGCCGGCGTGGCGGTCTGCCGCCAGGAATGACTGTTGTACCAAGCCACTGTCCTCAACGGTGGTGCCGGCCATGTCGAAGACGACCAGACTGATCCGCTCGGTCGATCCTGTGCTCATAAGATTCTCTCCTTTAGGTGGATGTGTTCAACGCATGTGGACGGCTACGCGGGGCTTGATTCCCGTGCGGGCCGCCGCGACAGCAGCGTCGATGTCGTTCAATGCGTAGGGTTGGGAAACCAGATCGGTGAACAGCTGTTGCTCGTCGGTACGCGCCAGGAAGTCGACCGCTTCGGCGAGGTCGTCGAGGCGGTAGTTGTGACTTCCGACCATCGAGGTCAGATTCTTGACGTATCCGCTTGGCTCGAAGCTGATTTCGGGAGCCGGAGATACCGAGCCGACCAGTGCGATCCGGCCGCCGACATCGACGATGTCGAGGGCGCTCTGCACCGCTCGGCTGCTACCGGAGAGCTCGAAGATGGCGTCGGCGCCGTATTCATCTGCCACAGCTGCGAGTTCAGCGGGTTCACACGACGCCGTCGCGCCGAATCGACCGGCCAGCCGGCGCCGGTCGGCATCGGTGTCGCAGGCGATCACTTGCTGTACGCCACGGTCGCGGGCATAAGCCACAGCGGTGAGGCCCAGCATGCCGCACCCCATCACGATCACCACATCGTCCGCAGCCAATCCGATTCGCCGGGCCGCACAGACCACGGTGGCGGTGGCGCAGTTGGCCGGTGCGGCGATCGCCGACGGCAGTGCGTCGGGAACCTTCACCAGACCGGTTCCGGCGACGAGATGACAGTGTGTAGCCAACCCACCGTTGAGTCGCCAGTGCTCGTCGATTGCCTGATGACCGTATTTGCGTACTTGCAGGCATTTCTGCGAGAGCCCGCGCGTGCAGCGCCGGCACTCGCCGCAGGCTGTACCGATGGTCCAGGTGATCCGGTCGCCTACGGCCAGACGTTCACCATCGTGGCCGTAGACCACACCGCCGATGTCCGCGATGGTGCCTACAGTTTCATGTCCCAGCACAGTCGGCAGCGGTGTCGGCCGGTCGCCGTTGATGGTGTGCAGATCGCTACCGCAGATGGTCGCCAACTCGACACTGACGAGTACCTCGCCGGGGCGAAGCGCCGGAAATGACTGCGGCTCTATGGAAAATCCTCTTTCGACGCCGGACCACACGGCCGCGTTGGCCGTCTGGGCACTGGATACACCGTGATCGTCGTGGACGCCGTTGACGATGGTTCTCATACTGTCTTCCTTTGTTGGGGTCAGCGTCGGATGGTGAGTGCAACCAGTGCACTGGCTATACATGAGGTTGCCACGATCGGAAAGATGAGCGATGTGTTGCCGGTGTCATCCATGATGTGGCCGACGAGCGGCTCGGCGGCGCCGGCGAACAGGTAGGAGAAGAAGTTCACCACCCCCGTTGCCGTTCCGGCCATCTTCTTTCCGGCAAGGTCCGGGCACAGCGCCCAAAAGGAGGACTGCGGACCGTAGACGAAGAACCCGGTCATGAACAGCACCACGATTCCGGCGACGGTACCCAGGTGAGCGAGGTACATCGTCATCGCAAAGACTGCACCGAGGACCATGAAAAGTACGATCGGGCGGTCACGACGGGACCCGAAGATGCGGTCGGACAGTTGGCCATTGACGAGCGCGCCGACGGCCATGCCGATCGGCAGTGCCACTGAGATCCACAGCGGACTGATACCACCGGATTCGCCGCTCTCCCAGTCGCGGCCGAGGAAGTACACCGGCACCCAGATCAGCAGGCCGTAGCGTGCGGCGTTCTGAAAGCCGATCGCGATACCGGTCGACCAAATCTTCGGATTGCGCAGCACTGCCTTGTATCGGTCGACCGAGCGGCCCTGGTCGGCTTCGGCCACCGAGCGCTCCACATGTTCTTCATCCCTCGTGTAGGACGCGGGCGGGGTGATCCGGGCCTCCTTGGGATTCTCGCGTGCCACCAAGTAGAAGGTGACGCCGCCAATGAGCATGAGCAGCACCGGGATCCGGAAGATCCACTCCCAGTCGAGATCGAGAGTGTCCACCACCACGGTGGAGGTGATGAACGCCAGCACTGAAGCCATACCGGCAGCGAAGGTGTAGAAGCCGAAGCTCTTACCGCGCTCGTGAGGTCCCCACCAGTTGGAGATCACCCTGCCGCCGGACGGCCACCCCATGGCCTGGGTGAAGCCGTTGGCTGCCCAGAAGAAGCCCAATGACTTGGTTCCCACCGAGAAGCTGGTGCACCAGTTCATCATTGTGGACAGCACCGCTCCCAGTGCCATCAACCGCCTGCCACCGAATTTGTCGGCCAGGTTGCCGTTGATCATCTGGCCGACGGCGTAGCTCCACAACATCACGCCGCTGATGGCCCCGAGGGTGGTCTTGCTGAGGCCGAGGTCCTCTTCGATACCGGGGATGGCGAACCCGAACGTCTGGCGTCCGGTGTAGAAGAACAGGTAACAGAACATCGCCGCAAGCAGCATGCGCCACTTCAGACGAGAGAATTTTGCCTCCGACACAGCGACGGCATCGAACGCGGCCATCGGTTTTTCGTGGGTACTGGACATCGTGGCCTTTCACCAATCGACTTGGATCTACACCGCTGACGCGGTCTGGGGCTGACACTCGGAAACCAGGGTGGTGGCCACCCAGAATGCGTCGTAGTTGTGGATGCACGCCGGTTGTCCGTAGGGCTCGTCGAGGAGTCCCGGGCGTGGAAGGCCGCGGTTGACGATGAACGGGATCTGCAACTCCCCCAGGGCGCCGTGGGAGCGCAGCGGCGCATCCAGACCAGTCAGGTCATGCCATTCGGCAAACCGGCCGACCGCGGTGCCGGCTTCAGCGAGGACGACGATGTCACCGATCCGGTCGGCGGGCAACCGATAGATCTCGGCTGCCTCCTGCCGGTTGTGCACGGCTTGGATACCGTCGATGCGCCTCAACCAGTCGATGACCCGGTCGTGGTCCGCTCCGGCGGGCAGGTAGATGCCGGCGAACGATCCCAGCGCCCCGTGATGCACGGTGTACGGGTCGGTGATCGGCAGGATGACGCGGATGCCTTCGGCGCCTTCGGTTCCCGGTACGGCGGGCGCAGCGCCGAGCGCATTGCGCACTTCCTCTTCGACGAAAACCACCCTGGCGGCGCCGGCCGCGTCGGTCTTCGCGCTCATTCCATGATCGGCGGTGATGACGACGACCGCACCGAGCTCATCGAATTGGTCGGCGTACGAGTCGATCATCTCGTAGAACGCATTCGCCGTGTCGGTACCCGGAGCGTGCTTGTGCTGGATGTAGTCGGTCAGCGACAGATACATCAGGTCAACGTCGCGCGACCGGAAAATGGCCGCGCCTGCGGCCAGGGTGAACTCGGACAGCTCCGCCGAGTAGACCTCGGGCACAGGCCTGCCGACCAGCTCGACCACGTTCTCGATGCCGTGGTGCGCCACGGTGGCCTCATCGGCTTTCTCGGCCGAAAAGCAGATACCCGTGCGCCTGGGAGCGACGAAATCACCTGTACCGTCGAGGCTGGGTCCCGCCTCGACCAGACCGGCGCCGAGGAGCCGCCGCAGCTTGTCCTTGGCGGTGACCACCACGACGTCGAGGCCGACGTCTGCGGCAGCAGCGAAAACGGTTGGAGCGCGCAGAAATCGCTTGTCGTTCATCAACACCTCTTCGCCTCGTTCGGAGTCGAAGATGTAGTTACCGCTGATGCCGTGCACGCTGGGCGGCTGACCGGTCGCGATGGACACGTTGTTCGGATTCGTCAGCGCAGGCATCGTGCAATGCGCGGGCCAGGAGCTGGCGTCAGCCTCCAGCATCCGACTCAGCCATGGCATCCGGCCTGCCCCCATCGCCGCCAAGTGGTAGTCCGGTTCGCTGCCGTCGATACAGATCACGACGACAGGGGCGTCCGGCATGACGTATCTCCGGCCGTTAACGCTGAATGAACGGCGCTCCACAAGTGCACTCCTGTCGCGAACTCGCATGTGAACGGGTCGCAGTAAGAGTGCTTGTGATCGGCGTCATAGAGAACCCCCGATTTGGCTATCGGACCTATAGCCCCTAGCTCAGGTCGGCCAGGCCGCGATGCCACCCACGAGCGCGACGAACGCCTCCTCTGGCGGCGTCAGCACCCGGTCTGCCCGGCGCACCAGGTACGCGGTACGGCTGGGTGCCGGCGGGTCCACGGAAAGCGCGACCAGCAGGCCGGCGGCACGTTCGCGGGCGGTCACATGCTCCGACAACAGCGCAAGGCCAAGACCGGCGTACGCGGCCTCCTTGAGCGTGTCGGGGCCCCACAGATCCCATTGGTCGGCGGAATCCAAACCCCACAATCGAAGTGCGGCCTCCTGCTGCCGGCGCGTCGCAGATCCCATCTCACGCATCAGAAACCGTTGGTCGACAAGATCTTCCGGTCGTAGCTTTCGGCCGGCCAACGGCGTCGCGGCCGTCGCCACCAGCATCATCGCTTCTTCGAACATGGGCTTGGCAATGAGTTGTTCCTCGCTCGGCATCTCGGCGCACAAGCCCAGTGCCACCTCACCCCGCAACAGCCAGTTCTCCACGGTGTCCTCGTTGCCCACCCGAAGCTGGCACTCGACGTTCGGGGCCTGCTCGGTGAATTCGGACAGCAACCCCGGTAAGAGGTAGGTGCCCAACGTGGTGGTCCCGGCCACCACCAACCGGCCGGCTTCCAAACCGCGCAACCCGGCGACCTGACGTTCCAGGCTTGCCAACTGATCGAAGATCCGACGGGCATGTTCGACGACGACATCACCGGCCGGAGTGGTCCTGGCACCTTGGGTACTCCGCTGCACCAGCCGCATTCCGAGGGAACTCTCCAGGTTACGGATGTGATTGGACACCGACGGTTGGCTCATGAACAGCTTCTTGGCCGCTCCCGAGAAACCACCGGCCTCGACAACACCGATCAGCACCTCGAGCTGTGTCAGGCTCACCATAAGGCGACCATTATGCCCACCGCCCTACTCGACAGGCCGGTCATACCAGTCGGGTAGCTCCTCGGGCCGTAGGTCGGTGGGATCACCGGGGCGGGTCAGGGTGAGGACCGCACGCACGATCTCCGGGCGGCTCTGCAAGGCATCGGCGATCGCGTGGAGCCGGGCGGCTACGTCAGACTCGGCGGCGTCACCAATCAGATCGACCGCGGCCACCAGGTAGATGCGGTCGGCGCCAACCCATTCCATGTGCAGATAGCTGACCCGTTCGATGTCGGTGTGGTTGAGCAACTGCCACAGCACGCTGTTGCGGGCCAGTGGGGTGGCCGCCTCACCGGTCAGAAAGTCCATGTTGCGTCCGATGAGGAACAATGCGACACCGCCCAGCAGCACACCGACCAGGATCGAGCCGAGCGCATCCCACACCGCGTTTCCGGTGAGCTGGTGTGCCAGGACTCCGAGCGCCGCGATCACCAAGCCAATCAGTGCGGAGAGGTCTTCGGCGAATACCGCGCGCAGCATCGGATTCGAGGTCACCCTGATATAGCGCAGTGGGTGGATACGTCGTTGCACCGCACCCGATCTCGTCTGATGAAGCGCCTGCGCAAACGACGTGCCCTCGAGCACGAACGCGACGCCGAGCACGGCGTAGGCCCAGCCGTACGACGTCGCCTCACCTTCGCCGCCGAGCGAGGAGATCCCGTGCCAGATCGACACCACCGCGCCGACGGTGAACAACCCGAAGGCGGCGAACATCGACCAGATGTAACCGGCCCGCCCATAACCCAACCGGTGTTGCGCATCGGCCGGCTTCATCGACTTGCGGGTGCCGATCAACAGGAACACCTCGTTGCCGGTGTCTGCCCAGGAGTGCGCCGCCTCGGCAAGCATGGACGCCGAGCCGGTGATACCTGCGACCACGGTTTTGGCGACCGCGATCAAGGCGTTGGCACCGAGTGCGACGGCGACAGTCAGGGCACTCTCGTCGCCTTTAACCTCCGTGCTCATCACCCACACTTACCCCGTGCCGAGCAGACGCAAAACCGCACCCTTTCGCGTGAAAAAGTGCGGTTTTGCGTCTGCTCGCGGGAAAACTAGAGGCGCTCGATGATGGTGACGTTGGCGGTGCCGCCGCCCTCACACATGGTCTGCAGGCCGTAACGGCCGCCGGTGCGCTCCAGGGTGTTGAGCATCGTGGCGAACAGCTTGGCGCCGGTGGCACCGAGCGGGTGGCCCAGGGCGATGGCGCCACCGCTCGGGTTGACCTTCTCCGGATCGGCCTTGGTCTCCTTGAGCCAGGCCAGCACGACAGGTGCGAATGCCTCGTTGATCTCGACGGTGTCGATGTCCTCGATCGACAGACCGGTCTTCTCCAGGGCGTACTGGGTGGCAGGGATCGGGCCGGTCAGCATCATCACCGGATCGTCGCCGCGGGCGCTGATGTGGTGAATGCGGGCGCGAGGCTTCAGGTTGTGCTTGTTGACCGCTTCCTCTGAGGCCAGCAGCACGGCCGAGGCACCATCGGAGATCTGGCTGGCCAACGCGGCGGTCAGCCGGCCACCTTCGACCAGGGGCTGCAGCGAGGCCATCTTCTCCAGCGTGGTCTCCCGCGGACCCTCGTCGACACCGAAGTCACCGACCGGGACGATCTCGTTGTCGAAGTGCCCGGCCCGGATCGCGGCGAAGGCCCGCTGATGGCTGGTGTAGGCGAACTGCTCCATCTCCTCGCGCGAGATGTCCCACTTCTCGGCGATCAGCTCCGAGCCACGGAACTGCGAGATCTCCTGATCGCCGTAGCGGTGCAGCCAGTTCTTGGATTCGTTTGTGGGCGAGGTGAATCCGAACTCCTTGCCGACGATCATGGCCGAGGAGATCGGCACCCAGCTCATGTTCTGCATGCCGCCGGCCAGGATCAGATCGGCGGTGCCGGACATGATCGCCTGAGCGCCGAAGGAGATGGCCTGCTGGCTGGAACCACACTGCCGGTCGACGGTGACGCCGGGGACGGCCTCGGGGTAGCCGGCGGCCAGCCAGGTCAGGCGGCCGATGTTGCCGGCCTGCCCGCCGATGGCGTCGACACAGCCGACGATGACGTCGTCAACCGCACCCGGATCGACGTCGTTGCGGTCGAAGATGGCGCGGAATGCGTGCACGCCCAGGTCGATCGGGTGCACCTGCGCCAGCGCGCCGTTCTTCTTGCCGACCGGCGTACGCACGGCGTCGACGATGTAAGCCTCACGCATGGTTGTCTCCTTTGACAGTGTCGTTATCCGCGACGATGCCGCCGAGGACGATGGCGAGGTATTGCCGGCCCACCTGCTCGGCCGTGAGCGGACCGCCCGGTTGATACCAGCGAACCGAGACCCAGGTGGTGTCACGGATGAACCGGTACACCAGGTCGACGTCGAGGTCGGGGCGGAACGATCCGTCGGCGATGCCCTGGTGCAGGATGTCGATCCACATCTTGCGCTGTTCTTTGTTGCGTTCGTCGACGAAGCCGAACTGCGGGATCGCCGACAGTCGCTTGGCCTCGTCCTGGTAGATCACCACCTGCGCGTGCCGGTGCTCGATCGCCTCGAAGGAGGCCATGAACAGGCCGGTGAGCCGGCCGAGTGGACTGGACTCCTGCTCGAGGATCTGCTCGTACCGCCCGAACAGCCAATCCAGGAAGTCCTTGAGCACTTCCTCGACCATTTGTTCTTTGGACTTGAAGTGGTGATAGAGACTGCCGGAGAGAATTCCAGCGGAGTCGGCGATATCGCGGACTGTCGTCGCCTTCAGGCCGCGTTCGGCGAACATCGTGGCGGCGAGCTCCAAGAGTTCGTCGCGTCTGCTTGCCGGTGGGCTGGGCGTATCCGGCACCATGGCCACAGCATAGCAACCAAGCGCTTGCTAGGTAAGCAAGGATACAAATCAGCCCGGTACAGCACCCGAGCGTCGCACTGGGCGACCTCAGCGGCGTTGCACCGGGCTGACGGTCTCAATCCCAGCCGGCTACCGCGGCGGGCAGGGCGCCAACGGCGGGCAGGGTGCCGGTCCCGGCCCACCCGCCCCGGGTCCACCAAATCCCGGTCCGCCAGGTCCACCCGGTCCGGGCATCCCCGGTCCGCCAGGTCCACCCGGCCCCGGGCCCCCGGGGCCACCCGGCCCACAGGGCGCGCCCGGCGCGCACGGAGGCGGGGGCGCCGCAACGGCGACCGCGGTTCCGAGCGTCGCACCCCCAAACAGCACGGAGGCAGCCACCAGAGCCGATCCGACTACGCCCCGATTCAATTTCGGCATTGTTCACATCCTCTTGTTGTCAACACGCTTCTAGCCACTACATCATCTCCGCATCGACTTGGCGCGAGCTATGGCCATGCTGTCCCCAGCCTATGAATCGGGGATCACGGACTGCCGTTCAACACACCCACGGAATGGCCATTTTCATCTAATGATGCTGGGGCACAATGGTATTCCAAAGCAATGCCCGGCCATACCAAGCCGTCTGCCACCCACGCCACACATAGCGGGTTCATACCTTCATGGGTCACGATGTCCGGACAGCAAGCGCGGACCCGCAGTCCACCCTTGCCTGTACTCGAGACATAGTGAGGTTATTCCCGTTGATCCTAAGGAAATTCGCCGGTGCAGCGGCGGCGAACGCCATCCTCCTCAGCTTTACCACCGGCATATCTCACGCCGAATCGGTTGCGGTTCCCGATGTTTCGCGAACCATCAATACGGTCGACGGCTGGCGAATGAAGGTCGCGTTCACCGAAGTCAGTATCAACGCAGTGCCGAACATGGCAGCCGCCCTGTTGACCAGGGAAGGCTTCCTCAGCGGGCGCGTGACGATCACCGTGGAAGGCGATGGCGCGATACCGGTCAACAGCGGACAATTGGTGCTCGGCGCCCAGCTCGGGTGCCAGGCCGACTTGAGCGAGGGACTTGACCTTGACTTCGGCGTGGATCTCGACACAGACCTACTTTTCGAGAATATCCCGGACCTCGGGATCGGTCCCGACATCGGGACCACTTTGCATTCCGGCGGAATCACCACGACGGGCCTGGGCGCCAAGTCGCTGAAGGGACGCACGGCGACGATCTCGGTTCTGGACGCCCACGTCAAGATCGACGAGTGCGGCGGAGCGGCGAGTGTGCGATTGTTCGCCTCAGCGCAGATGAGCACCGACAGCTCCGATGACAGCGTGAACATCTACAGCGCCGTGCTTCCGTTATGACGCGCCCGAAGGTATTCGCCGCCACCCTGGCGACCGTGACGTCGATCACCTTGGCTCCAGCCGGCCTC
>NZ_LZJD01000171.1:0-1395 GCF_001666875.1 Mycobacterium sp. E802 | reverse complement strand
GCCGCGACAGCTGGTGACACGTCCGCAAGTGCTCAAGAGCAGCAGCGGTCTGCTCTACGAGGCCCTGGCCGGGGTGTACGCCCGCCTGGGCTTTGATGCGGTCGGTGACGAGGTCTTCCGTGACCTGGTGATCGCCCGGGTGGTGGAACCGACCAGCCTGCTCGACGTCGATCGGGTCCTGGCCGAGCTGGGCCGCACCTGCGCGTCGCTGTCGACGCGCAAACGCACCCTGCGCCGGGCCTGTGGCGGTGGCTACCGCGACCGGATCGCCGCAGCGTGTTTCGCTCATGCCCGTACCGCCGGGGATGTCAGCCTGGTGCTCTACGACGTGACCACGCTCTATTTCGAGGCCGACAAGGAAGATGAGCTACGTCGCGTCGGGTACTCCAAGGAACGCCGCGTGGACCCGCAGATCGTGGTCGGGCTGCTGGTCGACCGCGCCGGATTTCCATTGGAGATCGGCTGTTTCGAAGGTAACAAGGCCGAGACTTTGACGATCGTGCCGATCGTGAAAGCGTTCCAGGCACGCCACGGCATCACCGACATGGTCGTCGTCGCCGATGCCGGCATGCTCGCCAGTGGCAATCTCCGCGAGCTCGATGAGGCGGGGCTGCGGTTCATCGTCGGATCCAGGGTTACCAAGGCACCCAATGATCTGGCATCCCATTTTCATTGGCATGGTGAGCTTTTCGCCGATGGCCAGATCATCGACACCATCACCCCACGCGATCACCGCGGCACCACGCCGAAGACCAGTGACCTCAAGCGCAAGGCTGAGCCCGTCTGGGATCCGGCCATCCATACCAAGTCGTGGCGCGCGGTGTGGGCATATTCGACCAAACGCGCGGTGCGCGACACCAAGACGCTCAACCTGCAGGAGAACAAGGCCCGCGCGGTCGTCGCTGGCGAGAAGGCCGCGCGGACACCGCGGTTCATCAAGAACCGCAACGGTTCCCAAGAAATCGACGAAGCATCGCTGCGCCGGGCCCGCCGCTTGGTCGGGCTCAAGGGCTACGTCACCAACATCGACGCCGCACGCATGCCCGCGACCGAAGTGATCGCCAGCTACCACGACCTCTGGCACGTCGAGGCGTCCTTCCGGATGTCCAAATCCGACCTCGCCGCCAGACCCATGTTCGCCCGCACCCGCGACGCCATCGAAGCACATCTGACCATCGTGTTCACCGCCCTAGCCCTCAGCCGCGAAGTCCAGACCCGAACCGGTCTGTCACTACGGCGGTTCTTGCGCACCCTCAAACCCCTGCGCTCGGCCACCATCGACCTCAACGGCGTCATCGCCACCTTCCCGCCGGCCCTGAACGTCGAGGTCAAAACCATTCTCGACGCGCTGGCATCCGAGAAATCAAGGCACTAAGGCAAATGACCCAACTCGGG
>NZ_LZJD01000170.1:0-2947 GCF_001666875.1 Mycobacterium sp. E802 | reverse complement strand
GCTTCGCGGTCTTCCGTGGCCGTTGGCCGTTTCGTCGCCAGGGCATCGGCTTCGGGAGACTTCGGCAATGTCGGCAGCTTCGTGGCAGCCACGTCCGATGAGTCGGTGGCGCTCTGTGCGGGCAGCTTCTCCACCGAGGTCTTCAGTTTCTGCGGCCGGCTGGAAACAACGTCGGTATCGCTTGAGGTAGCAGCCAGTTTGGCGTCCGCGTCGACGGGTGTCGACCGGGTTTTCCGCGACACCAACGTGGTGGGCGAGGTGGATTCGGTGGTGGCTTCTGCTGGCTTGGTGGTCTCTTCCGAAGGATTGAGGTAATCGACGCTTGGCCCACCGACGCCATACGGGCCGGGTCGTTGAGTGCCGAACGGCCGGGTGCCGTTCACGCGTTCAATGGCGTCGTCCCATCCGGTCGGAATGGCGACCACGAAATCAACCGCTGTCTTGAGCGGATTCTTCGCCGGGAACAGACTCCAGGTCGTCGGCTTTCCCGGGCTCGTCGTTCGGTCGTACCCGGACTCCACGAGCACGCGCAGCGGCGCGTCAAGAACGTCGGCCAAGAATCGTCCGACGCCCGGAATGTTGGCGACGTCATGGAGCAGCGGTAGGGTGTCGGTGGCGACCATCAGATACCGGGTGTCGCCGTAGTGACCCTGGTCGATGATTCCGGGACCGTCGAGGCTCTGGTCGGCGTAATGCGGGTGCAGCAAGCGTTGCCCCGCATTGGCATTGGCGACGGCGATCAGGTTGAACGGATTGACCGGCTGGTCTGCCCAACCGTCGTACTGGATGGCGATGTCGACGGTCGCGTACTGGGTATCGGTTCGGGTCGGCCCGCTGAAGGTCACCCCGCCGCCGGGGAGCGGCAGCGGGATAGACAGGCCTTTCGGGCCACGGGCCAGAAAGCCCCCGTTGGGCCGGTTTCCGTTGGCGGTCAAGATGAACGAGACCTGCGGGCCCTCACCGGGCTGGTACCGGTCGGCCAGCGCGGCCTTCTCGAACGACGCGATCGTGGCGCTCTGCGAGTACCCGAACACGACCAACGAGTCCCCCACGCTGGGAGCGTCGGAACCGATGTCCTCGTTGTACTGGCACTGTGCCGTCGAGCTGATGCAGGTGTCGAGATCCTGCGTGCCTTCGGCCACGGATCGATCGAAGGTCATCGAATGGTCAGCCGGGTCACCGGTGTTGAACTGCGCCGGCGTGATCACGGCCACCGCGTTGTACGGGCCGACGGGAATGCCCAGATCGGGTCGTGTGGAGGACGGGGCGACGAAGTTGTCCACCACGTTGGTCGTGTATTGCCTGACGAAGGGTATGCCGTCCTTCTCCGTGGTGAGCGGATCGCCCGAGCCGCCCATGATCAACACGCTGGTAACCGCTGCGGAGGCGACGGATGCCACCGTCGACACCAACGCCAGCGACACCAGACCCACCAGGGCCATGACTGTCACCCCGATGGCGTGAACCGCTGTGCGCATCGACTATCCCTTCCCGCGGCGTCCGTCTGTGTTACGGAGCTATCGGATTCACTGGTGGACGGTAGTTTTCGAGATATGACTTGGGCTGACGCAAGCGCACCGCCGGCCAGCGCGACAGTGAGGCCGGCCCGACGGCGCTCCACAACGTGACTGCCGGTCCCTTCGACGGGCGCAGCCCGTAGTCCCGATAGAGATGTGAACGGTACGGCAGGGCAGGCCCGAACAGGATGTTCCCGGAATGGTTTTCGCCGGTGTCGACGTGGTACACGGCGCCCGGGAATGGAAGAGGTTCGAGGATGCGTCCGTGTTCTCGCCACCAGTCGTAGGCGAAACCGTGCTCGAGCACCTTTTCCAGCCGTAGCCCGAAGGCTTCGAAGATCTCGTCCTGAGTGGAAGAAACGGTGAGACCGCGGGGAACCTGATAGGCCTCCCACGGAATGATGAACGAGGTTCCGCAGTGCCGGTAGAACTTCCGCCGCAGCGCATACGCGTTCCGGCGACGCGAGTAGATCCACCCGCGGGTGCTCACCCATCCGGCGGCCCCGGGGTGGGCGCGGACGAAGGCGGCGATGTCGCGGTGCACGAAATCATCGGCGTCGAAGAGCATGACGTAGTCCGGCCGGTATTCACGCGCGGCGATCAGACCGATGGCGTTCTTGGTGCCCTTGTCCCAGATCACCGAGGCAGGTCCGGTGCGCGGGCCTTGGTGCAGCGAAGGCGGCGGGAAATCGACTTCGACGAACACGGCACGCTCCGGGAGCGGGAACGACGGCGGTCGATTGCCGACGATGATGATCAGATATTCATCGCAGGTCTGCCGACCCACCGAGGCAAGGGTGTCCTGCAGCAACGCCTCCACGCGGCGATAGTCCGCTGCGTTCTGCGGATGCCGCAAAGTGGTTATGAATACCAACATTTGGGGTGCACTCTACCCACTGAGAACGGCTACAACGAGTCGAAAAGATGACCCGGAATTACGCCGGACACGACCATTACGCGTGGTGCAGTTATAGCAATGTGATCACGTTTTGCGATCTTTGCAGCAAGTCAGGTGGCATCCAGTCCCAACGCCGCGCCCACAGCGGCGTATTGGGTGTGCAGGCGTCGGCGTAGCTCGTCCACCGCAGCCCCGGTCCTGGCCCGGATCACCTCCGAATCAGCCAACCCCGCCAACACCCGATCCACCACCACCGACCTGCGCACCTCATCGGTACGCAACAACGACCGCTCATCATCGACCGACAACGCAAAATCACGACACTTCGGCTGATACTCCAACGAAATCACCGGCGTGGCAGACAACGCCGCCAAAATCCCCGCATGCAACCGACTCACAATCACTGCCGAACAACGAGCAAACTCCCCCGCCGCAGCAACCGCATCCACCGGCCGCACAATCTGCGCACCCGTACCAGCCAACGCCAACTCAGTCCACCGCCGATCAGCACCATTCATCAAGATCCCGACGA
>NZ_LZJD01000169.1:0-590 GCF_001666875.1 Mycobacterium sp. E802 | reverse complement strand
GCGCCGACCAGGGCGGCCCCGGCGATCGCGGCGTCGCCGACACCGCCGCAGCCGATCACCGCGACCGTGTCGTCACGGGTCACCGCGCCGGTGTTGATCGCTGCGCCGATGCCGGCCATCACACCGCAGCCCAGCAGCCCGGCCACCGCCGGGTCGGCTTCGGAATCGACCTTGGTGCACTGTCCTTCGTGCACCAGGGTCTTGTCGGCGAACGCGCCGATGCCCAGTGCCGGGGTCAGCTCGGTGCCGTCGGTCAGGGTCATCTTCTGGGCGGCGTTGTGGGTGTCGAAGCACAGGTGCGGGCGGCCCCGCTTGCAGGCGCGGCACTGTCCACACACCGCGCGCCAGTTCAGGATGACGAAATCGCCCGGCTCGACGTTGGTGACGCCCTCACCGACAGCCTCGACCGTGCCCGCGGCCTCGTGGCCGAGCAGGAACGGGTATTCGTCGTTGATGCCGCCCTCGCGGTAGGTCAGGTCGGTATGGCACACGCCGCAGGCGATGATGTCGACCACCACCTCACCGGGCCCCGGATCGGGGATGACAATGTCGACCAGCTCCACCGGCTGGCCTTTGGACCGAGAAATCAC
>NZ_LZJD01000168.1:0-25715 GCF_001666875.1 Mycobacterium sp. E802 | reverse complement strand
CGACGTGGTTGGCCACACAGCAGCCTGGCAGCGAGTGGCCACGGTCGCCGCGGCGCTGCCGGCGACCAAACCGGCCGCCCCCACCTCGGCGCCGCCGGAGGCCGATCCGTGCGCGGTGAACCTGGCCGCCCCGGAGATCGCCAAGGCCGTCTCGGAGTTGCCCCGCGACCCGCGCAGCAATCAAGCCTGGAGTCCCGAGCCGATCGCCGGCAACTACAACGAGTGCGCGCAGCTGTCGGCGGTGATCGTGCGGGCCAACACCAACTCCGAGAATCCCAACACCCGGGCGGTGTTGTTCCACCTCGGCAAGTTCATCCCGACCGGCGTGCCCGACACCTACGGCTTCAACGGCATCGACAAGACCGCGACGACCGGTGACACCGTGGCCCTGCAGTACTCGGGCGGCTTCCACGGGCTGGCCAGCACCGTGAAGTTCCGCTGGAACGGCGGCGGTGTGGAGTTGATGGGCAACGTCTGAGTTTTCGTTTTTGCCGCGAAACAGCATTCCAGGTCGTTGAGTCGGCGGCTTGGCGACCCTGGTTTCACTCTCGCGGTGGCTGTCGGACAGCGACGGCATTCTCGGCCCATGGGAACGATATTTGTCGGCAGTGAAGCCGTAGAACGGGGCGAACTCAGCAGAGGCCGCCTGCGCGCTGCCTACCGGGCGATCTTTCCAGACGTCTACACACCTCGGGTGGCCGAGCCATCGCTGTACAGCAACACGGTCGCGGCCTGGTTGTGGTCCAAGCGGAAAGGAGTCGTCACCGGCCGGGCCGCGGCGGCGCTGCACGGTGCCGAATGGGTCGACGAGGACGTGCCGATCGAACTCATCTGGGCCAACAACCGGCCGCCGCGCGGAATCATCACCCACAACGACCGGATCGCTCCTGACGAACTCGAGGAGATCAACGGCATGGCCGTCACAAATGTCGCTCGGACGGCGCTCGATCTCGGCCGCTTCCTACCTCGCCGTGCCGCCGTCGAGCATCTCGACGCGCTCGCCCACGCGACGGGTCTCGAAGTCGAGCACGTCCTGCCGCTCACCGAGCGGTATGCGGGCGCCCGCGGGGTCCGACGGTGCCGGGAAGCGCTCGGCCTGATGGATGCCGGCGCCGATTCCCCGAAAGAGACCTGGCTACGCCTGCTGGTGATGGACGCCGGCTACCCGCGGCCCCGGACCCAGATCCCTGTGCTGGATGACTACGGCAACGAGTTCGCGTACCTCGACATGGGCTGGGAGGTACCCCAGATCGCTTTGGAGTACGACGGGATTCAGCACCAGACCGACCGCAAGCGGTACGCCTGGGACGCCAAGCGACTACGCATGGTGCAGCACCAGGGTTGGTTGCACATACGTGTGATCAAGGAAGACCATCCCCGCGATGTGCTGAACCGGGTCCGTGCGGCGTGGGCCCAGCGCGAAATAGAAGCGAGGGTCGCCAAGGCCGCGGCTTAGCAACCCGGAATGCTGTTTCGCGAGGCACGTCAAGAACGTCGGTGCCCTCACCTACAGTGGCAGCGTGTTCGTCACCGACGAGGGCGCGTCGGGGCCGACGGTCATCTACAGCGCGTCGGACCTGGCCGCGGCCGCCCGCTGTGAGTATGCGCTGCTGCGCTCGTTCGACGCCAGGCTCGGCCGGGGGCCTGCGGTGTCCGATGCAGACGAATTGCTTGCCCGCACAGCAGAACTCGGCGCCGAACACGAACGGCGCCATCTCGATGAACTGAGCGCCGAGGCCGGGCCGTCCAAGGTGACCGTGATCGGCCGGCCCGCCTACACGGTGGCCGGGTTGTCGGCAGCGGCCGCGGCGACCGTGGCAGCCGCGCAGCGGCGGGACCCGGTGATCTACCAGGCCGCGATGTTCGACGGCCGGTTCGCCGGGTTCGCCGACTTCCTGATCTGGGACGGCGACCGCTACCGCCTGCGGGACACCAAACTCTCCCGTTCGGTGAAGGTGGAGGCCCTGCTGCAGCTGGCCGCCTACGCCGATGCGCTGACCGGAGCCGGCATTCCCGTCGCCGGCGAGGTCGATCTGGTGCTCGGCGGCGGCACGCTGGCCAGCTACCGCGTCGACGAGCTGCTCGCGGTGTACCGGCCGCGTCGCGCCGCGCTTCAGGCGCTGCTCGACGGGCACCTGGCGGCCGGGACCGCGGTGCGCTGGTCCGATGACACGGTGCGGGCCTGCTTCGGCTGCGGTGAATGTGAGCAGCAGGTGCGCGCCACCGACGACCTCTTCCTGGTCGCCGGAATGCGCGCCACCCAACGCGCCCGGCTCATCG
Source organism: Mycobacterium sp. E802 (assembly GCF_001666875.1). Classification (NCBI taxonomy): domain Bacteria; kingdom Bacillati; phylum Actinomycetota; class Actinomycetes; order Mycobacteriales; family Mycobacteriaceae; genus Mycobacterium; species Mycobacterium sp. E802. Next base: position 23,435 of record NZ_LZJD01000168.1, on the reverse strand, counting down.
AGGCCGGCGTCACCACCACCCGTCAACTGGCCGAGCACACCGGCGGCGTGCCCGGGCTGGCCCAACGCGCAGTGACGGCACTGACCGGTCAGGCCCGGTTGCAGGTGGCACCACGGGTCGACGCCAAGCCGCCGTATGAAGTCGTCGACCCGCAACCCCTCATGCTGCTGCCCGATCCGGACCGGGGCGACCTGTTCTTCGACTACGAGGGCGACCCGCTGTGGACGGTCAACGGTCACGACTGGGGCCTGGAGTACCTGTGGGGCGTTCTCGGTGCGGAGGGCAACTTCCAGGCCTTGTGGGCCCATGACCGGGCCGACGAGCGTCAGGCCCTGATCGATTTCCTGGACCTGGTCCGCAAGCGCCGCAAGCGTTTTCCGAAGATGCACATCTACCACTACGCGCCCTATGAGCGCAGCACGCTGCTGCGGCTGGCCGGCCGCTACGGGGTGGGCGAGAACGATGTCGACGATCTGCTGCGGGGCGGCGTCCTGGTCGACCTGCTTCCCCTGGTGCGCAAGAGCATTCGCGTCGGCACCGAGAACTACAGCATCAAATCGCTGGAACCGCTGTACATGGGCAACGAGCTGCGCGACGGTGAGGTCACCAAAGCCACCGATTCGATCACCGAGTACGCCCGCTACTGCGCACTGCGCGAAGCCGGTCATCACGATGAGGCCGCCACCGTGCTCAAGGAGATCGAGGACTACAACCGCTACGACTGCCGGTCCACCCACCGGCTGCGGGACTGGCTGATCAACCGCGCGTTCGAAGCCGAGGTACCACCGCGTGGCCCGCAACCGGTGCGTGACGGAGGGCCCATCGAAAAGGCCGACGCCGTCGACCGCAAGCTGCTGCGATTCGCCGGTGATGGAGTGGAACCGCGATCGGCCGAGCAGCAGGCGGTGGCACTCATCGCCGCCGCGCGCGGTTTCCACAAACGTGAGGACAAACCGTTCTGGTGGGGCCATTTCGACCGGATCAACAGTCCCGTCGACGAATGGGCCGACAGCACCGGGGTTTTCGTCGCCGAACACGCACGGGTTCTCAACGATTGGCACGTCCCGCCGCGGGCCCGCAAACCACAACGGCAGGTCGTGTTGACCGGCGCCATCGACTCCGGAGAGCTGGGCACCGAGGTGTACGCGCTCTATGCCCCACCCGCACCGGCGGGCCTGTCCGACGACCCGGACCGACGCGGCTTCGGCAGCGCCGCCGTCATCGACTGCGACAACCCGGACGCACCCACCGAGGTGGTGATCACCGAACGCCAACCCACCGGCGGTGACACCTTCACCCAGGTACCGTTCGCGTTGACCCCCGGTCCGCCGGTCAACACCCGGCCTTTGCAGGTGTCGATCGACAGTACGGCGGCCAGTGTGAGCGCCGGCCTACCGAAACTTCCCCTCGACGCCGTGACCGACGTTCTGCTGCGACGCCCGCCACGTACCGTCAGTGGCCGACCACTGCCCCGCGGCGGGGAGACTGCCGACGACATCACCGCCGCCCTGTTGGATCTCGACAGTTCCTATATCGCCGTGCACGGGCCGCCCGGCACCGGCAAGACCCACACCTCGGCGCAGATCATCGCCCGGCTGGTCAACGAGCACCGTTGGCGCATCGGCATCGTCGCGCAGTCGCACGCGGTGATCGAACACCTGCTGGATCAGGTTCTCGACGCCGGCGTGGACGCGGACCGGGTGGCCAAGAAACGCAAGGGCACCGAACCGCGGTGGACCGCGATCGGCGAGAACCACTACCCGTCGTTCATCGCCGACCATCCCGGCTGCGTGATCGGCGGTACCGCATGGGATTTCGCCAACGAGGGACGGGTTCCACGGCAATGCCTCGACCTGCTGGTCATCGAGGAGGCCGGACAGTTCAACCTGGCCAACACCATCGCGGTGGCGCCGGCCGCGCGCAACCTGCTGCTGCTCGGCGACCCGCAACAACTCCCCCAGGTCTGCCAGGGCACCCACCCGGCACCGGTCGACGATTCCGCGTTGGGCTGGCTGGTCGAGGGGGCGCACACGTTGCCGCCCGAGCGCGGCTACTTCCTGGACTGCTCGTTCCGGATGCACCCGGCGGTGTGCGGGCCGGTGTCGCGACTGTCCTATGACGGTCGGCTGCAAGCACACGAAAAAGTCAGCGCGGCACGCAAAGTCGACGGCATCGAACCTGGGGTTCGAGTTCTCGAGGTGGCGCACGTGGGCAATTCCACCGACAGTCCCGAAGAGGCCGACGCGATCGTCGCGGCCATCACCGGCCTGCTGGGCACCACCTGGACCGACGAGCGCGGCAGCGCACCGTTGGGACAGGACCACTTCCTGGTGGTGACGCCGTACAACGCCCAGGTGACCACGGTGCGCCGAGCCCTCGACGCGGCGGGCCTGACCGAGGTGCAGGCCGGCACGGTGGACAAGTTCCAGGGCCGACAGGCGCCCGTGGTGTTCGTGTCGATGACGGCGTCCTCGGCCGCCGATGTGCCGCGCGGCATCGGGTTCCTGCTGAACCGCAACCGGCTCAACGTGGCGATCAGCCGGGCCAAGTACGTCGCGTACATCGTGCGGTCGCCCCAGCTCACCGACTACCTGCCCGCCCAACCGGACAGTCTCGTCGCACTCGGCGCATTCCTGGCTTTGACCGATCCTGTGATACACCCAACCGGTGACTGAAACGCTTACCGAAACGCTTGCCGGGATCGTCGGTGCGGGTTACGTGACCAGCGACCGCGACGTGCTGGCGGGCCGATGCGTGGATCACACCGGGCGCTACCGCGGCAACGCCACGGCCCTGGTGCGCCCCGGCACCGCCGACGAGGTGGCCGCGGTGTTGCGCGCCTGCCGCGACGCCGGAGTGTGTGTCACGGTGCAGGGCGGCCGCACCTCACTGGTGGCAGGGACGGTGCCGGAGAACGACGACATCCTGCTGTCGACCGAGCGCCTCACCGAGATCGGCGTCGTCGACACCCTCGAACGTCGGGTCCGGGTCGGTGCCGGGGTCCCACTGGCCGCGGTACAGCGCGCCGCCACCGCGGCCGGGCTGGTGTTCGGGGTCGACCTGGCCGCCCGCGAATCGGCCACCGTCGGCGGCATGGCCTCCACCAACGCCGGCGGGCTGCGCACGGTGCGCTACGGCAACATGGGCGAGCAGGTGCTGGGTTTGGACATCGCCCTGCCCGACGGGTCGGTGGTGCACCGGCACAGTCAGGTGCGCCGCGACAACACCGGCTACGACCTGGCCTCGCTGTTCGTCGGCGCCGAAGGCACCCTCGGGGTGATCACCGCCCTGGATCTGCGGCTGCACCCGACGCCCACTCACCGCGTCACCGCGATCTGCGGTTTCGCCGATCTGGACGCCTTGGTCGCGGCCGGTCGTCTCTTTCGCGATCTCGACGGCATCGCCGCACTCGAGTTGATCGACGCCCGAGCCAGTGCGCTGACCGCCGAGCACCTCGGGGTGGCCGCGCCGGTGGACGGCGCCTGGCAGTTGCTGATCGAACTGGCCGCCGACAGCGACCAGACCGAGCGCCTGGCCGATGCGCTGGAGGGCATCGAGATCTGCGGCGAACCGGCCGTCGGCATCGACACCGTCGCCCAACAGCGGCTGTGGCAGGTTCGCGAATCACTGGCCGAGGTACTCGGACTGTTCGGTCCACCATTGAAATTCGATGTCTCGCTGCCACTTTCGTCGATACAGCGGTTCGCCGTCGCGGCTGGCGCGCTCGTCACCGCCCACGCGCCGGAGGCCATTCCGGTGTTGTTCGGCCACATCGGCGAGGGCAATCTCCACCTCAACGTGCTGCGCTGCGCCGCAGGCGTCGAACCTGCGTTGTATGCCGCGATGATGACGCTGATCGCCGAGCACGGCGGCAATGTCAGTTCCGAGCACGGGGTCGGGTCCCGTAAACGCGACTATGTGGCGATGTCGCGGACCGAGGCCGACATCGCGGCCATGCGCACGGTCAAGGCGGCGTTCGACCCGAGCGGCTACCTCAACCCGGCTGTGCTGTTCGGGTGAACGCTCACTCGTCGCGGTCTGCCATCAACTCGGCGTAGATGTTTTCCCACCGGTCGGGGTGCTCGGAGGCCGGTAGGGCGCGGAACGAATCGGTCGCCGCCTCGGCTACCTCGCCGTCGTCGCTGCCCTCGTCGTCGTGGTTTACGACGAACTCGACGTAATCGTCGTCATCGTCATCCCGCGGATCGAGGTAGGGCTCCGGATTCGGATCGAAGGCGGGCTTGGCATCGAACCCGAGCAGGAACAGCGCCGCCACCACGCCGAACAGTGCCACGAATGCCGGCAACAGCATGGACTGCGACATCGCTGCGGAGAACGGCGCATGCAGGAACTCCGGCAGTCGGGCGGCCGAGCCCTCGCCACGCGGCGCGGCCCCGGCAGTCCCCGGCATCTCGGCGCCGATGCGCGACGTCATGAACGCCGCGATGCCGGCACTACCGAGCACCGACCCCACCTGACGGGTGGCGTTGTAGACCCCCGAGCCGGCACCGGCCAGATCCGGCGGCAGGTTACGCGTCGCGGTGGCCGCCAACGGCGACCAGATGAACGCCATCCCGATGCCCATCACCAGCTGCGGCAGCAGCAGCCGCCAGATCGGTGTGCTCGGCGTCATCTCCAGCGCCAGCCAGGTCAGCCCGACCGCCATGGCCGAGAAACCGAACCCGATCACCGGCGTCGGGTGCGCCCGGTCCACGATGCGGCCCACCACCGGAGCCAGCACGCCGCTGGCGATCGCGGTCGGCGCGGTCAACAGCGCCGAGCGGATCGGTGACAGACCGCACACCGACTGGGCATAGAACATCAACGGCAGGATCATCGCCGTCACCGCGAACCCGATGGTCGCGACACCGAGGTTGGCCAGGCTGAAATCGCGGTCGGCGAAGATGCGCAGCGGGATCAGCGGCTCGCCGGTGTTGACGGCCTGCCAGCACACGAACGCCACCATCACCGCGATCCCGACCGCGCCGGTGGCCCACACCCACGGCGCCCAGTCCCGCGACTGCCCCTCCTGCAGCGCGAACACGATCAGGAACATGCCGATCCCGGACAACACCACGCCCAGCACGTCGAACCGATGGTGCTGGGTGGGCAGCACGGGCACCAGCCACACCGCCAATGCCAGGCCCGCAATGCCGATCGGCACGTTGACGAAGAAGATCCACTGCCACCCCAGCCCCCCGACCAGCACGCCACCGGCCAGCGGCCCGACGAGCGTGGCCACCCCGGCGGTGGCCCCCCACACACTCATCGCCACGCCGCGGCGCTCGGGCGGGAAGATGCGGGTGATCGTCGAGAGGGTCTGCGGGGTCAGCAACGCCGCGCCGATGCCCTGCACCACCCGCGCGGCGATCAGCATCTCGATGCTGCCGGCCAGCCCGCACCACAGCGAGGCGGCGGTGAAGATCGCCAGGCCGGCCAGGTAGAGGTTCTTGGGTCCGTACACGTCGCCGAGACGTCCCGCCACGAGCAGCGGCACCGCATAGGCGAGCAGGTAGGCACTGGTCACCCAGATCACGCCGTCGTAGTCGGCGCCCAGCCGGTCCATGATGGTCGGGTTGGCGACCGCGACGATGGTCGCGTCGACCAGGATCATGAAGAAGCCGACCATCATGGCCCATAGCGCGTGCCACGGATTCTCCGGACGCGCGAGCACCCTGCCGGTCCGGCTCGGGGTGCGGGCGTTGGGCGCTGGAGACATGTCGGATGTGGTGGTCAGGGCCTCGGGATCGACCTTGCAGGGATGGGGGCGGGCCCAGCCGACGCTACCCGCGCGGTGATCAGGCCGGCTCGGCGACCGCCTCGACGGCGACGTCGAATGTGTCGTCTGGGTATTCGGCCGGCTCGTCGTCGTCGTTACGCAGACCGACCACCAGCAGCGCCGCCAGGGCGATCGCCATGCCGGCCGTCATCACCGCAGCCAACGCGAGCGCACCATTCCCCAGGGCCCCGATCGCGGGCGCCACCGCGGCTCCGAGGCCGAACTGCGCCGCCCCCAGCAACGCGGCCGCCGTGCCGGCCGCATCGGGATGGCGCGACAGGGCGACCGCGGGTGCATTGGGCAACACCAGACCCATCCCGGCCAGGATCGCCAGCACCGGCACCACGAACGCCGACAGCCCGCCCACGTGGGCCACGGTCAGGCCGACGAACACCAGCCCGGCCAGAACCGACCAGCCCAGGGCGGCCACCGTGATCGACTGCGGCGAGAACCGGCGCAGCAACACCACGTTGAACTGGGTGGCACCGATCAGCGCGATGGCGCCGGCGGCGAATACCAACGCGAACGCCTGCTGGTCCAGACCGTATCGGTCTTGCAGGACGAACGGCGCCGCGGAGATGTAGGCGAACAGCCCGGACATGCCCAGCGCGGCCACGAACACCAGGATCACGAACCGCGAATCGCGCAGTAGCTCGGCGTAGGTGCCGACGATGCCGCGCACCGCCAGTGGCCGGCGGTGGGAGACCGGCAACGTCTCGGGCAGCGCGAGCGCGGCCATCGCCAACAGTCCCCCGGCCACCACCACGAGCGCCACGAACACCCAGTGCCACGAGCCGTGCAAGAGCACCGCCGCGCCCAGCGACGGCGCCAGCACCGGCGCGACGCCGAGCACCAACATCAGCCGCGACATCACCGTGGCCGCGACTGTGCCGCTGAACAGGTCACCGACCACGGCGATGGCCACCACCGAGGCGGCCGCCGCACCCATGCCCTGTAGTCCCCGCGCCACCCCGAGCACCGCGATGTTCGGCGCCAGCACGCACAGCACCGATGCCGCCATGTGCAGCACGATGCCCGCCATGAGGGGCCGGCGCCGGCCCAGCGAATCCGAGAGCGGACCGACGATCAGCTGGCCGAGCGCCAGCCCGGCCAGGGTTCCGGTCAGGGTCAACTGCGACACCGACGAGGAGACCGAGAGTTCGTCGGCAATCCTGGGCAACGCAGGCAGGTACATGTCGATGGTCAGCGGGCCCAGCGCGACCAGGGCGCCCAACACCACGATCATCCGAATTCGGCCCACGTCGGGCGATGATGCCATGAGGATGAACAGCAACGCAGATCCGCTTTTTGTTCCTGCGATAGCCTGGCAGTCAACGATGGGTTCACACGTGGGAGGCCCCGAAGTGCGTGCGTGGTCCAAAGCTCGGCTGCCGGCCAAGGTCGAGGAGACCCAAGATCCCAGTGCCGCCGCCAAGGTCCTCTCGGCGATCATCGAGGGCAGCTCGCGCGTGCAGGCCCCGGCCGTCAAGGCCTACGTCGACCGGTTACGCAGCCAGCAACCCGACGCCACCCCGGCCCAGATCGTCACCCGACTGGAGAAGCACTACCTCGCCGCGGTGATGGCCAGCGGCGCCGCCGTCGGTTCGGCGGCAGCGTTCCCGGGGATCGGCACCCTGATGGCCCTGTCGGCCGTGGCCGGCGAGACGGTGGTGTTCCTGGAGGCCACGTCGGTGTTCGTGCTGGCGGTCGCCGAGGTGCACGGCATCCCGGCCGACCATCGCGAGCGACGCCGCGCTCTGGTCCTGTCCGTACTCGTCGGCGACGACAGCAAGCACGCGATCGCCGACCTGCTCGGCACCGGACGCACCAGCGGTGCATGGCTGTCCGACGGCGCCGCGACACTGCCGCTACCGGCGGTCTCGCAGCTGAACTCCCGGCTGGTCAAGTACTTCGTCAAGCGGTATACGCTCAAGCGCGGCGCGATGGCTTTCGGCAAAATGCTGCCCGTGGGTATCGGCGCGGTGATCGGCGGCGTCGGCAACCGGTTGATGGGGAAGAAAATTGTCACCAATGCCCGTCCGGCCTTCGGTGCGCCCCCGCCGCGGTGGCCCGCAACGTTGCATGTGTTGCCATCCGCTCGGCCCCCGGCCTGATGCCGAGCGCGGGCAGCTACGAAAGGCGATAGCCTTTATGAGGCGGTCGAGCGGGGTCAACCGCCTAGACAAGAACACAAGCGGCGAGCCTGCATGTGGCGGCTGGCCGAACACAAGAATCGAGGCGAGTGTCTGCCGTGAGCAGTTCACCTTCACCATTCGGTCAGAACGAGTGGTTGGTCGAGGAGATGTATCGCAAGTTCCGCGAGGATCCCTCTTCGGTGGATCCGAGTTGGCACGAATTTCTGGTCGACTACTCCCCAGAACCCACCACTGACAACACGGTCGCCAACGGTCAGGCCACAGCTGCGCCGGCCGCCCCGGCTCCGGCAGCTCCCGCGAAGGAAGCTCCGGCCAAGGAGGCACCCGCGAAGCCGGCTCCGGCCAAGGAGGCACCGGCCAAGGCGAGCAAGCCGGCGCCCGCTCCCGCCGAGGGTGACGAATCCCAGGTGCTGCGCGGCGCGGCAGCCGCCGTGGTGAAGAACATGAACGCCTCGCTGGAGGTGCCCACCGCCACCAGCGTGCGGGCCATCCCGGCCAAGCTGATGATCGACAACCGCGTCGTCATCAACAACCACCTCAAGCGCACCCGCGGCGGCAAGGTCAGCTTCACCCACCTGCTCGGCTACGCCATCGTGCAGGCGGTCAAGAAGTTCCCGAACATGAACCGGTACTTCGCCGAGGCCAAAGGCAAGCCGGCCGCCGTCACCCCGGCTCACACCAACCTCGGTCTGGCCATCGACCTGCCCGGCAAGGACGGGAACCGATCACTGGTCGTCGCGGCGATCAAGCGTTGCGAGACAATGCATTTCGGCCAGTTCATCGCGGCCTACGAGGACATCGTGCGTCGCGCCCGCGACGGCAAGCTGACCGCCGAGGACTTCTCCGGCGTCACCATCTCGCTGACCAACCCGGGCACCATCGGCACCGTGCACTCGGTGCCCCGGCTGATGCAGGGTCAGGGCGCGATCATCGGCGCCGGCGCCATGGAGTACCCCGCCGAGTTCCAGGGCGCCAGCGAGGAGCGCATCGCCGATCTGGGTATCGGCAAGCTGATCACGCTCACGTCGACCTACGATCACCGGATCATCCAGGGCGCGGAGTCCGGCGACTTCCTGCGGACCATCCACCACCTGCTGCTCGACGACGAGTTCTACGACGAGATCTTCCGCGAGCTGGGCATCCCCTACGAGCCGGTCCGCTGGCGCACCGACAACCCGGACTCGATCGCGGACAAGAATGCCCGCGTCATCGAGCTGATCGCGGCCTACCGCAACCGCGGTCACCTGATGGCCGACATCGATCCGCTGCGGCTGGACAACACCCGCTTCCGCAGCCACCCCGACCTCGACGTCAACACCCACGGGCTGACGCTGTGGGATCTGGACCGCGAGTTCAAGGTCGACGGGTTCTCCGGCAAGCAGTACATGAAGCTGCGCGACGTCCTGTCTGTGCTGCGTGATGCCTACTGTCGTCACATCGGCGTCGAGTACACCCACATCCTCGAACCCGAGCAGCAGAAGTGGATCCAGGACCGGGTCGAGGTCAAGCACGACAAGCCGACGGTCGCCGAGCAGAAGTACATCCTGAGCAAGCTGAACGCGGCCGAGGCATTCGAGACGTTCCTGCAGACCAAATATGTTGGGCAGAAGCGCTTCTCGCTCGAAGGTGCGGAGACCGTCATCCCGATGATGGACGCCGTGATCGACCAGTGTGCCGAGCATGCGCTCGACGAGGTCGTCATCGGCATGCCGCACCGCGGCCGGCTCAACGTGCTGGCCAACATCGTCGGCAAGCCCTACAGCCAGATCTTCACCGAGTTCGAGGGCAACCTCAACCCGTCGCAGGCACACGGTTCCGGCGACGTGAAGTACCACCTGGGCGCCACCGGCACCTACATCCAGATGTTCGGCGACAACGACATCGAGGTGTCGCTGACCGCCAACCCCAGCCACCTCGAAGCGGTCGACCCGGTGCTGGAAGGTCTGGTGCGCGCCAAGCAGGATCTGCTCGACGGCAGCAAGGACGCCGATGGCTCGGGTGACTACCCCGTCGTCCCGCTGATGCTGCACGGCGACGCGGCGTTCGCCGGTCAGGGTGTGGTCGCCGAGACGCTGAACCTCGCGCTGCTCGACGGCTACCGCACCGGCGGCACCATCCATATCGTGGTCAACAACCAGATCGGGTTCACCACGGCGCCAACGGATTCGCGCTCCAGTGAGTACTGCACCGACGTGGCCAAGATGATCGGCGCGCCGATCTTCCACGTCAACGGCGACGATCCGGAGGCGTGCGGCTGGGTGGCGCGGCTCGCGGTGGACTTCCGCCAGGCGTTCAAGAAGGACGTCGTCATCGACATGCTGTGCTACCGCCGGCGCGGACACAACGAGGGCGACGACCCGTCGATGACCCAGCCGTACATGTACGACGTGATCGACACCAAGCGCGGCTCCCGCAAGGCTTACACCGAGGCCCTGATCGGCCGCGGTGACATCTCGATGAAAGAGGCCGAGGACGCCCTGCGCGACTACCAGGGTCAGCTGGAACGGGTGTTCAACGAGGTTCGCGAGCTGGAGAAGCACGCGGCCGAGCCCAGCGAATCGGTCGAGGCCGACCAGCAGATCCCGCAACGCCTTTCGACGGCGGTGGACAAGTCGCTGCTGGCCCGCATCGGCGATGCCCACCTGGCGGTCCCCGAGGGCTTCACCGTGCATCCGCGGGTCAAGCCGGTGCTGGAGAAGCGCCGGGAGATGGCCTACGAGGGCAAGATCGACTGGGCGTTCGCCGAGCTGCTGGCGCTGGGATCGTTGATCGCCGAGGGCAAGCTGATCCGGCTGTCCGGTCAGGACACCCAGCGCGGCACCTTCACGCAGCGCCACGCGGTGATCGTCGACCGCAAGACCGGCGAGGAGTTCACCCCGCTGCAGCTGCTGGCCACCAACACCGACGGCACCCCGACCGGCGGCAAGTTCCTGGTGTACAACTCGGCGCTGTCCGAGTTCGCCGCGGTCGGCTTCGAATACGGCTACTCGGTGGGCAACCCTGACGCAATGGTGTTGTGGGAGGCCCAGTTCGGCGACTTCGTCAACGGTGCCCAGTCGATCATCGACGAGTTCGTCTCCTCCGGTGAGGCCAAGTGGGGCCAGCTCTCCGACGTCGTGCTGCTGCTGCCGCACGGCCACGAGGGCCAGGGCCCCGACCACACCTCGGGCCGCATCGAACGCTTCCTGCAGCTGTGGGCCGAGGGCTCGATGACCATCGCGGTGCCGTCGACCCCGGCGAACTACTTCCACCTGTTGCGTCGCCACGGCAAGGACGGCATCCAGCGTCCGCTGATCGTCTTCACCCCGAAGTCGATGCTGCGCAACAAGGCTGCGGTGAGCGACATCCGCGACTTCACCGAGAACAAGTTCCGTTCGGTGTTGGAGGAGCCGGTCTACACCGACGGCGAAGGTGACCGCGACAAGGTGCGGCGGATCCTGCTGACCAGCGGCAAGCTCTACTACGAGCTGGCCGCGCGCAAGGCCAAGGACAACCGCGAGGATGTGGCGATCGTGAGGCTCGAGCAGCTCGCACCGCTGCCACGGCGACGGCTGGCCGAGACGCTCGACCGCTACCCGAATGTCACCGAGAAGTTCTGGGTGCAGGAGGAGCCGGCCAACCAGGGTGCCTGGCCGTCCCTGGGTCTGACCCTGCCCGAGGTACTGCCGGACTACTTCACCGGCATCAAGCGGATCTCGCGGCGCGCCATGTCGGCACCGTCGTCGGGTTCGTCGAAGGTCCACGCCGTCGAGCAGCAGGAGATCATCGACCTGGCGTTCGGCTAGCCCAGCCGCGCGAGCGTGCGTGTCTGCCGATGGACACTCCGGTGTACGTCAGCATTCTGCGCACGCTCGCGGCTCGGGTTTGAATCACCTCGCGCACAATGCTGTTGGCGGTGAGAGGCGGTCACTAGACAACTAGGGTGACTTTGACACCCGTCGCCGGTCCCGCCGAGACCGACCCCGCGGCCACGTCCGCCCCGGCGAAGACCGTCCGCACCGCCGTGCTGGCCAGCGTCGTCGGCACGACGATCGAGTGGTACGACTTCTTCCTCTACGCCACCGCCGCGAGCCTCGTGTTCAACCACGCGTTCTTCCCGGACCAGAGTTCGTTCGTCGGGACGATGCTGGCGTTCGCGACGTTCGCGGTCGGGTTCGTGGTGCGCCCGATCGGCGGGTTCGTGTTCGGCCATGTCGGTGATCGGATCGGCCGCAAACGCACCCTGGCGCTGACGATGTTGCTGATGGGCGGTGCCACCGCGCTCATGGGGTTGCTGCCGACTGCGGCGCAGATCGGCGTGCTGGCGCCGATCCTGCTGCTGCTGTTGCGGATCGTGCAGGGCTTCGCGCTCGGCGGCGAATGGGCCGGCGCAGTGCTCCTGGCCGTCGAGCACAGTCCACGGCATCGCCGCGGCCTGTTCGGCAGCATCCCGCAGGTCGGGCTGGCTTTGGGGCTGGCGCTGGGCACCGGGGTTTTCGTGCTGCTGCAACTGTGGCTGTCGGCCGAGGCGTTCCTGTCCTACGGCTGGCGCATCGCATTTCTGATCAGCATCGCGCTGGTGATCTTCGGCGTGGTGGTCCGGTTCCGGGTGGCCGAGACCCCCGCGTTCGAGAAGATCCGCCGCGACGACGATCGCGCAGCGGTCCCCGTCAAGGAGATCTTCCGGCCGCCGACCCTGCGGTCCACCGTGCTCGGCCTGCTGTCGCGGTGGGGCGAGGGCGCGGCGTACAACACGTGGGGCGTCTTCACGATCGCCTACGCCACCACGACCCTGCACCTGGACAAGGTGCCGGTGCTCATCGTCGTCACCGTCGCGGCGCTGCTGATGGCTGCCCTGCTCCCGGTGTCGGGGTGGTTGGCCGACCGCTTCAGCCCGCGGGTGGTGTACGGCACCGGCATCGCCGCCTACGGGCTGGCGGTCTTCCCGGCCTTCGCGCTGTTCAACACCGGCAGCATCACGGCGTACGCGATCGGAATGGTGTTGGCCTTCGGCATCATCCACGCGTGGTTCTACGGGGCTCAGGGCACGTTGTATGCGTCGCTGTTCCCGACCCGGACCCGATACACGGGATTGTCGACGGTCTATCAGCTCTCCGGTGTCTACGCCTCGGGACTCACCCCGCTGATCCTGACCGCACTGATCGCCGCGAACCACGGGAAGCCCTGGTATGCGTGCACTTACCTGGTCGCCACCGCGGCAATCAGCGTCGTGGCCACGTGGCTGCTGCGACCGCGGTACCTGAACTGAGGCGTCTAACGAGTCAGCACCAGTGGACCGGATTCGGTGATCGCCACGGTGTTCTCGGTGTGCGCGGTGCGGGAGCCGTCGGCCGATCGGATGGTCCAGCCGTCGGGGTCGTAGACGATGCGGTCGGTGCCCGCGGCGAGCCACGGCTCCAGCGCCAGCGTCATCCCGGCGCGCAGCTTCAGGCCGCGGCCGGGCCTGTCCCGGTTGGGCACGTGCGGGTCTTCGTGCATCGTGCGGCCCAGTCCGTGGCCGCCGAATTCGAGGTTGACGGGATAGCCGCAATCGGCGGCGACGGCGCCGATGGCCGCCGAGATGTCGCCGAGTCGGTTGCCGGGTACCGCCGCGGCCGTTCCGGCCGCCAGCGCCTCCTCGGTGGCCCGGATCAACCGCACATCGGCGGGCGCGGGGGTCCCGACGATCACGGTGCGCGCCGCATCGGCGACCCAGCCGTCGATGGACACCGCGAAGTCCATGCTGAGCACGTCACCGTCACGCAACCGGTAATCGTGTGGAAGGCCGTGCGGCACCGCGTCGTTCACCGACAGGCAGATGACGTTGCGGAACGGTCCCTTGCCGAACGACGGGGCGTAGTCCCAGTAGCAGGACTGCGCACCGCGTCGTTTGACCATGTCCCGGGCGTGATGTTCGAGGTCGAGCAGGTTGACCCCGATGTCGGCCAGCCCGCTCAACGTGCTGAGCACCTCGGCCACGAACCGACCGGTGGTTCGCATCTTCTGGATTTCGGCGTCGGTCTTCAACTCGATCACGAACAGCCCTCCTCGGTATTTAAATACCACCCTAGCGGTATATAAATACCGCTAGGGTGGTGGCGTGGTCCGCACTCCACTCACCCCCGCACAGATCGCCGCAGGCCGCCGACTCGGTGAGACCCTGCGAGCGGCTCGGGCCAACCGCCCACTCGACGAGGTCGCCGAGCAGGCCGGGATCTCGCCCGAGACCCTGCGCAAGATCGAGACCGGCCGACTGCCCTCCCCCGCGTTCGGCACGGTGGTCGGATTGAGTGCGGCACTCGGCATTCCGCTGCAAACCCTGGCCGACGTGTGGTCCGAGGCGGCCGCAACGGAGGCCGCCATATGCGAGACCGCCGGTACCGCGTAGCCTCGGAAGCTCGACACGTCGAACCACACAAGGAGTGTTCTATGGAGGGCTTCGCCGGAAAGGTCGCCGTCGTCACCGGCGCCGGATCGGGTATCGGACAGGCATTGGCCATCGAGCTCGGACGGTCCGGGGCCAAGTTGGCGATCAGCGACGTCGACACCGAAGGCCTGGCGATCACCGAGGAACGCCTCAAGGCGATCGGCGCCGAGGTGAAGACCGACCGGCTCGACGTCACCGAACGCGAGGCCTTCCTGCTCTACGCCGACGCGGTCAAAGAACATTTCGGCAAGGTCAACCAGATCTACAACAACGCGGGCATCGCGTACACCGGCGACGTCGAGGTGAGCTCGTTCAAGGACATCGAGCGGGTGATGGACGTCGACTACTGGGGCGTCGTCAACGGCACCAAGGCGTTCCTGCCGCACCTGATCGCCTCGGGCGACGGACACGTCGTCAACGTGTCGAGCTTGTTCGGCATCTTCTCGGTGCCCGGGCAGGCGGCCTACAACTCGGCGAAGTTCGCCGTGCGCGGCTTCACCGAGGCCCTGCGTCAGGAGATGGCCGTGGCCAGGCACCCGGTCAAGGTGACCTGCGTGCACCCCGGCGGCATCAAGACCGCCATCGCCCGCAACGCCACCGCCGCCGACGGGTTGGACCAGAAGGCGCTGGCCGAGGCCTTCGACAAGAAGCTCGCCAACACCACGCCGCAGCGCGCGGCCAAGATCATCCTCGAAGCCGTGCGTAAGAACAAGGCGCGCGTGCTCGTCGGGCCTGATGCCAAGATCCTCGATGTGATCGTGCGGATCACCGGCTCGGGATACCAGCGGCTGTTCGGCGCGGCGGCCGCCCGCGCCATGCCGCGCTGATTCTCGTTTGGGTCAGTGGCCGAGGGGGTTGGCCTGCAGGAACGCCTCGGCCACGCCACGCGGGTCGGCTCCCTCGCTGACCTGGCGGCGCATGTCGGCCAATGACCCGGTGTCCAGGACACCGGCGATCTCGTTGAGCGCCAGGATCTGACGCTCGTTCAGCGTGTTGCGGCGGTACAGCGGCACCACGTTCTCGCCGCGGATCAACGCCGTCTTGTCCGACAGCACCGTCAGATCCGACGGGATCCGCGGATCGGCCGTCGTCGACCAGGCGGCGTTGATCTTGCCCGCCCGCAGCGCCGCGAACAGGGTTGTGTCGTCGGGGAATACCGCGGGCTCGGCCAGGGCACAGAAACCCAGCGCTTTCGGCACCTCGGCACCGGCCACTGCACCTGGTCGGGCCTTGGCACAGTTGCGGCGCACCGCGCTGAGATCGGTGCCGCCCCATGCCTTGGCGGTGGGTTCGCCGATCACCAGCACGGGCTTGTCCTGAGCCGACATGGTGTAGTCACCGGCTGCCACGCCTTCGGGCAGCGCCGACACCAGATCGCGGTACACCTGCTCATCCGAGCGGGCCGTGGCGGTGGGGTTCAGCTCGATCAGGAACCGGCCGGTGAAGCCGGGCTGCACGGTCACCGATCCCGAATCGAGCACGCCCAGGCCACCGTTGGTCTCGGTGACCTTGGCCGGGGTGCCGTAATAGCGCAGCGCCGCGGCGTAGAGCTCACCGAGCAGCGCCGACTCGGGCGTCGGCCCCGCCCCGACCGCCATCTCAGCCGGGGCCGAACGAGCCCCGCAACCGGCGGCGACCAGCACGAACAGCGCCGACAGCGCCGACAGCGCCGACGCCAGCGTGCGGCGCATTCGCGAACTCAGGATTCTGCGGTATCCGCTGCGGCGGCGACCGCGGCGGCAACCGCGGGGCCGACGCGTGGGTCCAGTGCGCTGGGCACGATGTGGTCGACGGCCAGATCGTCACCGACGACCGAGAAGATCGCCTCGGCCGCGGCCACCTTCATCGTCTCGGTGATCCGTCGCGCACCGGCGTCCAGCGCACCGCGGAACACCCCGGGGAAGGCCAGCACGTTGTTGATCTGGTTGGGGAAGTCGCTGCGCCCGGTCGCCACCACCGCGGCGTACTTGCGCGCCGCATCGGGGTGGATCTCCGGATCCGGGTTGGACAGCGCGAACACGATGCACTTCGGCGCCATCGTCGCGATGAGTTCCTCGGGCACAATGCCGGCCGACACCCCCAGGAACACGTCAGCGTCCTGCAGCGCCTCGGCCACACCACCGGTGAGCTTGCGCGGATTGGTGCGCCCGGCCAGCTCGGCCTTGAAACTGTTGAGGTTGTCCCGCCCGGAATGCACGATGCCCTGCGAATCGAGCACCACGACATCGGTGATGCCCTTGTTCAACAAGATGTTGGCACACGCCACACCCGCGGCCCCGGCACCGGAGATCACCACGCGCAGGGTGTGGATGTCACGGTCGAGCACCTTGGTGGCGCCCAGCAGCGCCGCGAGCACCACGATCGCCGTGCCGTGCTGATCGTCATGCATCACCGGGCAATCCAGCGCCTCGATCACCCGGCGCTCGATCTCAAAGCACCGCGGCGCCGAGATGTCCTCCAGGTTCACCGCCCCGAACGTCGGACGCAGCCGGACCAGGGTTTCGACGATCTCGTCAGGATCCTTGGTGTCGAGCACGATCGGGATCGAGTTCAGCCCACCGAAGGTCTTGAACAGTGCGCTCTTGCCCTCCATCACCGGCAGCGAGGCCGCCGGGCCGATGTCACCCAACCCGAGCACCGCGCTGCCATCGCTGACCACCGCGACCAGCCGGTTGGCCCACGTGTACTTGGCGGCCAGGGTGTGGTCAGTGGCAATCGCCCGGCTCACCTGGGCCACGCCCGGGGTATAGGCGATCGACAACGCCCGCTGGGTGTCCAGCGGCGACTTCAACTCGACCGAGAGTTTTCCGCCCTCATGAGCATCGAAGATCTCGGCATCATCGATGACAACCTGCGGGGTGCGCTCGGTGTGCGAGCGCTCGGACGAGGACGCGACTGTACTTTCCGACACGGCGCAAGGGTACTTCAACGCCAATTCTCACAGGGTCGGGTTCCCCGCCGGTGAGCGTTACGCAACAGTAGCTTCGCGTAGCATCGATGTGCTGATCAGGTTGGGAGCAAACGGCGCCGGAAGGTCCGCGCAGGAAGGTCGCAGCCCATGCCCTCATTCCGCGCCCTGCCGCCGGGCCTGCGCTCAGCCACCCGGACGCACCAGCCCGAACCTGACGCCAAGGCGATCCACGTTCCCGTGGCCCGGGCGATGGTCGACTGCGGTGTGTACAGCGGCGGTGACCGGCTGCCCGGCAAGTACACCCATGCCGCGGCGCTGAACAAGGTCCGCGAATTGCAGCGCGCCGGCCACAAGGCATTCGTCTGGATCGGCCTGCACGAGCCCGATGAGTTTCAAATGCAATCGGTGGCAGACGTTTTCGGTCTGCACGAACTGGCGGTCGAGGATGCGGTGCACGCGCATCAGCGCCCCAAGCTGGAGCGCTACGACAAGACCCTCTTCCTGGTGCTCAAGACCATCACCTACGTCGAGCACGAATCGGTGGCGCTGGCCCGCGAGATCGTCGAGACCGGCGAGATCATGATCTTCGTCGGGCCCGATTTCGTGGTGACGGTTCGCCACGGCGAACACGGCGGGCTGGCCGGGGTACGCAAACGGCTCGACTCCGCACCGGCGATCCTCAAACTCGGGCCGTTCGCGGTCATGCATGCGATCGCCGACCATGTGGTGGACAGCTATCTCGACGTGACCGACCTGATGGAAACCGACATCGACGCCATGGAGGAGGATATCTTCTCCCCGCGCACGCGCACCAACATCGAGTCCATCTACCTGCTCAAGCGTGAGGTGGTCGAGATGCGTCGCGCGGTGGCTCCGCTGACGCTGGCACTGGCGCGGTTGCTGACCGATCACAACGACCTGATCTCGGTCGAGGTGCGCCGGTACATGCGCGATGTGCACGACCACAACGTGCAGGCCTCCGACCGCGTCACCAGTTACGACGAGATGCTCAGCTCGCTGGTGCAGGCTGCGCTCGGCAAAGTCGCCATGCAACAGAACGTGGACATGCGCAAAATCTCGGCGTGGGTGGCGATCGCCGCGGTACCGACCGCGATGGCCGGCATCTACGGGATGAACTTCGAGCACATGCCCGAATTGCAGTGGACCTGGGGCTATCCCACGGTCCTGGTACTGATGGCGACGATCTGCTTCGTGCTGTACCGCACCTTCCGGCGCAACGACTGGCTCTAGTCAGCTCGGGCTGGCCGCCTTGCGGGTGGGGTCCAGCACGTCGACCCCGTCGGTCTGCCACGCCTCCCGCATCGCCTCGGCGCCCTTCAGCCGAACCCACGCCGCCTCGGTGGCGGTGATCGGCGTCGCCGAGAGCACTGCCACCGGGGACAGTGGATCGGGCAAGGTCACCTCGCCAATGTCACTGGGGCCCAACAGGAATGCGCTGAACGGCGCGCCCTCGAACAACGGTGTCTCGAGATCGATGAGGGCGTCGGCCTCCAGGATCAATCCCTCCACCGCGGGTGCGGCGGCCAGCACCGCCAACGACCGCGCCAGCCCACCCGGCGTCGGGCCGCGCAACGACAGCACAACCTCGGCCCTGGGCCCGTGGATCGGATCCGATACGAACTCGGTCGGATCGAACATCGGGTGACGCGAACAGCCCAGCGTCACATAGTGATACAGATCCTGTCCGCCGGCGCTCAGGTCCGGGCCGAACCGCAGGACGTCGATGCGCTCGGTTCCCAGGAAGGTGACGCTGGCGCTGACGGGCTCCCCGGTGATGCCGGCCGCGGCGAAGTGATCACCCACATGGGTGCGCACGGCGGCCAGGACGTCGATCACTCTGTCGGTTCTTCCGCCGGTTCGTCGGGTTCGGCCGGCTCGGTGCGGGTCAGGTTCACCCCGGTGTCGGCGTCGAAGATCGTCAACTTCGAGGTGTCGAACGCCAACTCGATCTGCTGGCCACTGGTCACCGCGGATTCCGCCGATACCCGCGCCACGAACTCGTTGGCCCCGGTTCCGGAATCGGCTGCCAGCTCGGCGAGTTGGGCAGCCTGCGCACCCGCGCCCTCGACCGTGAAGTGCACGTACTTGTCGGCACCCAGCGATTCGACGATGTCGGCGCGCACGGCGAAGCTCAGTGCCCGGATGCGGGCGTAGCCGTCGAGCAGCGCGGCGTCCTCCAGGTGCTCGGGACGGATGCCGACGATGATGTTGTCCGGCTTGGGCTGCCGGTCCAACAGGTCATGCACCTGCTGGGTCAGGGTGACGTCGCCGAACGGTAGCCGCACCCCGACGTCGGTGAACGTGGCCGGGAAGAAGTTCATCGCCGGGGACCCGATGAAGCCGGCCACGAACAGGTTGGCCGGATTGTTGTACAGCTCGTCGGGGGTGCCGATCTGCTGAATCTCCCCGGCCAACAACACCACCACACGGTCGCCCAGCGTCATCGCCTCGGTCTGATCGTGCGTGACGTACACCGTGGTGGTGCCCAGCCGGCTCTGCAGCCGGGCGATCTCGGCGCGCATCTGGACCCGTAGCTTGGCGTCGAGGTTGCTCAGCGGCTCGTCCATCAGAAATGCCTTGGGACGGCGCACGATTGCCCGGCCCATCGCCACCCGCTGCCGCTGCCCACCGGACAGCTGGGCCGGCTTGCGGTCGAGAAGTTCGGTCAGGTCGAGGATCTTGGCCGTCTCGGCGACCTTGGCCTCGATCTCGTCCTTCTTGAGCTTGGCCAAAGTGAGCGGGAAGGCGATGTTCTGGCGCACGGTCATGTGCGGGTAGAGCGCATAGGACTGGAACACCATGGCGATGTCGCGGTCCTTGGGCGCCTTGTCGTTGACCCGCTCACCGCCGATGCGCAGTTCACCCGAGGAGATGTCCTCAAGTCCGGCAATCATGTTCAGCGTCGTGGATTTGCCGCAGCCCGACGGGCCGACCAGGATGATGAACTCGCCGTCGGCGATCGTCATGGAGAACTCTTTGACGGCTGCCCTGACCCCGCCTGCGCCGTCGGGGTAACTCTTGGTCACCCGGCCCAACACAATCTCGGCCATCCAATTACCCCTTTACCGCACCGGATGTCAGGCCAGCGACGATGCGCCGCTGGAAGATCAAAACAAAGATGATGATCGGGATCGTGATGACCATCGCCCCGGCCGCGATGGACCCGGTCGGCTCCTCGAATTGCGAACTGCCGGTGAAATTCGCGATCGCCACCGGCGCGGTGATCGCACGCTGGGTCGCGGTCAGCGACAAGGCCAACAGCAGGTCGTTCCACGCGAAGATGAACACCAGGATGGCTGCCGTGACGATGCCGGGCGCCGCCAGTGGTGCGATGACCTTACGGAAGGCCTGCGCCGGGGTGGCCCCGTCCATCTTGGCGGCCTTCTCCAAATCCCATGGGATCTCGCGGAAGAACGCCGAGAGCGTGTAGATCGCCAGCGGCAGCGCGAACGTGATGTAGGGAATGATCAATCCGGGCCAGGTGTCGAACAGCCCGATGCTGCGCCACAGGTTGAAGATCGGGGTCACCAGTGAGATCTGCGGGAACATCGCGATCAGCAGGGCCACGCCGACCAGAAGCTTCTTGCCGGGAAACTCCAGCCGGGCCACCGCGTAGGCGGCCATCCCGCCGATCACCACCGCGATCACCGTGGTGATCAGACCGATGCCGATCGAGTTGATCAGTGCCGAGGAGAAGATGTTGCCGCTGAAGATGCCCTTGTAGTTGTCGAACGTGATCTGGGCCGGAATCAGCTTGCCGTCCTTGACACTTGACGTCGGCTTCAGCGACAGCGACAAGATCCAGAACACCGGCAGCAACGCATAGAGCACCACCAGGACGTTCACGATCGTCCACCCGGTCACCCGGCGCGCACCCACCCGTTCGTTCAACATTCTCGCTTCCTCCTCGGGCCCTGGGGGCCCGCATCGTCAGCTTCGGTCATGAGCGTCCCTCCGCTCTTCGCGCAAGCGCTCATCGGCCTTCCGCCTCTGAACCGGGCGCCGACGCACCGAACAGCTTGATGAAGACGAACGCGATGACAGCCACCGACAGGAAGATCAATACGCTGATGGCCGAACCCAACCCGAGGTTGAAGGCCTTGAACAGGTTGTCGTATCCCAGGATCGAGACCGACCCGGTGCTGTTCGCTCCCCCGGTCAACACATAGATGTTGTCGAAGATCCGGAACGCATCCAGGGTGCGGAACAGCAGCGCGACCAAGATGGCCGGCTTGATCAGGGGCAGAATCACTTTCACCAGCCGCGTCCAGGCCCCGGCCCCGTCGACCTCGGCGGCGTTGAGCAGGTCCTGGGGCACCAGCGCCAGGCCCGCCAGGAGCAGCAGCGCCATGAACGGCGTGGTCTTCCACACCTCGGCCAGCACGATGATGGCCAGCGAGGGCAGCTGCTCGGTGAGCGGGGCGCTGCCGTCGGGCAACAGGTTGGCCAGATAGCCGGTGCCCGGGGTCCAGGCGTAGTACCAGCTGTAGGAGGCCGCGACCGTCACGATGCCGTACGGGACCAGCACCGCGGTGCGGACCAGGCCCTTGCCGAAGATGGTGCGGTGCATGACCAATGCCAATGCCATGCCGAGGACGAACTCGATGGCCACGGAGACGACCGTGATCGCCAATGTCACCGCGAACGCGGTCCACCAGTACCGGTCGGTGAGGATGGTCTGGTAATTGGCGAACCCGACGAACGCGGTGTCGTCGGGAGCGGCAAGGTTGTAACGCTGCAGGCTGAGCCACACCGCGTAGCCGATCGGATATGCCGTCACCGCGACCATCAGGATCACCGCGGGGGCGATCAGCGCGAAGGCCAGTTTGCGCTCGGAGGCGCGGTCGTTGGTGCTGGTCACGGGATCAACCCCTTGCCATCGATCGCCTTCTGCACCTGTTCGGTCAGCTCATCGGCGGTACGCTCCGGATCGATGTCGGTGATCGGCGCCAGGGTGGCCGAAATCCGGGTGGACACCGCCTGATACACCGGTGTCGCGGGGCGCACCGCGGCGTTGGTCAACTGCTCGCGGATGATGGCGTACTGCGGATACTTGGCCTGGAACGCCGGATCGTCATACAGCGATTCACGCACGGCCGGTAGCCCGCCCTCCACCGAGGTGTAGCGCTGGTTCTCCACGTTGCGCAGGCAGCGGATGGCCTCGAACGCCTCGGCCTTGTGCCGGCTGGTCTTGGCCACCGCGAGGTTCAGCCCACCGAGCGTCACCTTCGCGGGTTCCCCGTCGCGCACTCCGGGATACCCGGCGAAACCGAACACCTCCTTGCTGGCCTCGTAGGCCGCCTGGAACTGCTCGTCGGTGGGCGAGAACGTGCCCAGATCGTTGATGGCGTCGACGAGATCGGGACGTTGGTCGAGCGGCAAGAAGTTCACCCCGCCCTTGACGGCGTTCTCCAACAGCGACGGCAGCACGAAGGGCCAGTTGACTTCCAACGCGGCCTTGCCCTGCTCCAGCGCGAGCCGGGCAGTCGCCTCATCGGTCTGTGTCACCGACGGATCGGCGCCCGGCGCGGTGGCAACCGACTTGATGATCTGTAGCGCCTTGACCGTGGCGGCCCGGTGTTCGTCGGTGTCGGTCAGGGTGACGGTCTTGCCGTCATCGGAGAGCACCTGCCCGCCGGCACTGGCCAGCAGTGTGTTGAACCAGACGACCAGGCCCTCGTACTGCTTGGCCTGCACCGCAATCCAACTCGGCTTGCCGGCCGCATGCAGACGCGTGGCCTCGGTGATCATGCCATCCCAGGTCGACGGCGGCTCGTCCATCAGATCGGCGCGGTACCAAAGCAATTGGGTATTGGTGGTGATCGGGGACGCGTACAGCTTGCCTTGCCACCGGGCCGTCTCCAACGGCCCGGGCAGGGTGTTCTCCTCGGCGTCGGACTCGGCGCGCCCGGCCGGATCGTCGGACAGCGGGACGGCCCAACCCGCCTCGGCGAACTCGGCGGTCCACACCACGTCGAGCGCCATGACGTCGAGCGTCTTGTCATTACCGGTGAGCCTGCGGGCCAGCTGCAGCCGTTGGTCGTCAGCGCCTTTCGGCAAACTCACCTGTTTGATCGTGAAACGGCCGCCGAGTTCGGCGTTGCAGCGGTTGGCCACGGCGGTGAAAGTCGCCATCTCGTTGGCCGGGGTGTAGTAGTTGAT
>NZ_LZJD01000167.1:0-53418 GCF_001666875.1 Mycobacterium sp. E802 | reverse complement strand
GCCGAACGCCAGCCCCATCACGATGTTGCCCAGGCCGGCGCTGTAGCCCTGGTAGAGGTGGTAGGCGCCGCGCAGCAGGCTGGAGATCAGCAGGGCACGGCCGGCACTGACGTCGAGTTGGCGTAGGCGGGTCAGCAGGAAACCCACCACGATGATCTCTTCGGCCCAGCCGTTGGCGAACGCCACGCCGAGCAGCGTCGGGATGCGCCACCACGTGTCGTACAGTTCGGCCGGCTCGACGTCGGCGCTCAGCCCCAGGACCCGGGCCAGTACGTAGAAACCCAGACCGGGCAGTCCGATGAGTGCGGCCAGCCCCAGCCCGCCCAACCCGTCGGCCCGCCACCTCGGGCGGCCCAACCCGATCGCGGCCGGTCCGATGCCGCTGCGCCACAGTAGATACAGCGCCAGCGCGCCCCAGGCCAACAGCTGCAGGATGACGGCCAGGTGCAGGCCGAGGTCGATCAGGTCGAAGGGGGAGCGCTTCGGGTTGAGTGCGACGGTTTGCCCGGACAGGCCGAGCAGCACCGCCTCGATGAGCCGAAGGCCCGCGGTGTAGGCACTGAGCCCGAAGGTCACCGCCAGGACGACGGCGATCTCGATCTTGAGCGTGCGGCGCGGCGGGTTGAGAAACTCGTGGGAACCCGGCGCCGAAGATGTCACCGGAGCAACGGTAGCGGCGCCCGTGCCGAGCCGACGACTGTGCGGGTCAGATCCGTCTGGCCCGTAGGCCGTTGAGGAACGGGCAGCCCATCAGCACGCGGATGGCCTGGCTCAGGGATGTGACGTCGTCGACCGGCTTGGCGAACGGCAACCGGACGTCGTGGTCGCCGTGTTCGTTCTCGACCCGCAGTTGCACGCCGTAGCGGTCCAGGCCCAGTGGACGCACACGTCCCTGACGCAGGGTCATCGGCAGCCGGGTGGCCAGGCGTTCCACCACGTCGCGGTGGGAGGATTCCATGTGCTGGAGCCAGCCGGATTCCATTGCGCAGAACGGGTCGGGGCGCGCCTGCAGCAGGGCCCCGAGGGTGACCGCCTCGGCACCGGTCGAATCGGCCACCACCACCGACTCGATCTCCAGACGCATCAGGGTGTAGTTGTCCTCACCTTGGCCGGGTCCGGAATTCACCTGCAACAGAGCAGGATTCGGGTTCTCGGTGGCGATCAGGTCGAGCAGCTCCGATACCGCCGAACCGGGTACGTGCTGCAGCCGGCCCCGAATCCAGACCAGGGAGCGCACCGGTTCACGCAGCGGCAGTGGGGCGTAATCGGTCATCTCGAGAACGGCCTGCACTCCGGCCGAACCGGCCGACAGTGCCATGCCCGCCAGCGGACCGGCCTCCGGGACGGTGATCGCGAAGGATCCGTCGTCGAGCAAGTGGTGAACGGGCGAGGCCACCGGCTCGATGCCCTCGACGGCAACCATGGCGCCGCCGCCACGTGCGCATGCGCTGCGGATCCGCTCGGCTGTCGTCGGTGTCGCAATGGCCATCTCGCCGCCTTCGAAAACTAGTGAGGTACTGAGGTGAGGTAAGCCTAACTTAACTGGACGGCGGGTGGTCGGCAAGGCTTTCGCCGGGAACGCTGCCGCGACTGTCGTGCAGGTGTGCGACGGCGCTGAACCGATAGGGTTGGGATGTGCCGCGCATCGCTTACCTCGGTCCCGAGGGAACCTTCACTGAAGTGGCGTTGCTGCAGATGGTGGGCCGCGACATGGTGCCCGGCGTGCGACCGGCACCTGCGGACGGCAAAGCCGGTTTCACCCCGGTACTGACCGACAGCACACCGGGCGCGCTCGCCGCGGTGCGTGACGGCCGAGCCGACCATGCGTGCGTGCCGATCGAGAACTCGATCGAGGGATCGGTCCTGCCCACCCTCGACAGCCTGGCAGTCGGGGAACCGCTGCAGATCTACGCCGAGCTGGTCCTCGACGTCGCGTTCACCATCGTGACCCGGCCCGGACACACCGGCCCGGTGCGTACGGTCGCCGCCTTCCCGGTGGCGCTTGCGCAGGTGCGTCGCTGGCTGGCCGCCCACCTGCCCGACGCCACCGTCGTGCCGGCCACCTCAAACGCCGCGGCCGCCCACGAGGTCGCCGAGGGCCGCGCCGACGCGGGGGTCAGCACGCAGCTGGCCGCCCAGCGCTGCGGCCTCGATGTGCTGGCCGCCGACGTCGTCGACGAGGCCAATGCGCGCACCCGCTTCGTCCTCGTCGGAACGCCCGGCGCCCCGCCTCCGGCCACCGGAGCCGATCGCACGTCGGTGGTGCTGCGCCTCGACAACGCCCCCGGCGCACTCGTATCGGCGATGACCGAGTTCTCCGTCCGTGACATCGACCTGACCCGCATCGAATCCCGGCCCACCCGAACCGAGCTGGGCACGTACATGTTCTTTCTGGACTGCATCGGGCACATCGACGACGATCCGGTGGCCGAGGCACTCAAAGCGCTGCACCGACGTTGTACCGATGTGCGATATCTGGGTTCCTGGCCGACCGGATCGAGTGCGGGCGCACCCCCGCCGCGTCTGGACGAGGCCACACGCTGGTTGGCAGGCTTGCGGGACGGGACGGGCGGCTCATGAGCGGGCGGTTGATCCTCGTCCGTCACGGTCAGTCCCACGGCAACGTCGCGCGGCGTCTGGACACGCGGCCGCCCGGTGCGGAGCTGACCGAGCTCGGACACGACCAAGCCCGGCGGTACGCCGGGACACTCGGTGCGCGCCCGTCGATCCTGGCTCACTCGGTGGCCCGCCGCGCGGCACAGACCGCGG
This sequence comes from Mycobacterium sp. E802, assembly GCF_001666875.1. Taxonomy (NCBI): domain Bacteria; kingdom Bacillati; phylum Actinomycetota; class Actinomycetes; order Mycobacteriales; family Mycobacteriaceae; genus Mycobacterium; species Mycobacterium sp. E802. The sequence goes on along the minus strand of NZ_LZJD01000167.1, from coordinate 50,649 downwards.
CCGGCATCGGCATCGAAACCGGCCTGGCCCCATTCGAATTCGAAGGGGTGCACGAAGTCCAGGTCGGTGACCTGGAGGACCGCAACGACGACGACGCCGTCGCCGAGTTCAACCGGATCTACAAACGCTGGCACCTCGGCGAGCTGGATGTCCCGATGCCCGGTGGCGAGACCGCCGAGGCGGTGCTCGCGCGGTACGTGCCGGTGCTCACCGAACTCCGGTTGCGCTATCTGGACGACCACGACTTCAACAGCGACATCGTGCTGGTCAGCCACGGCGCGGCGATCCGGTTGGTGGCCGCCGTGCTGGCCGGTGTCGAGGGCACCTTCGCCCTCGATCACCACCTCGGCAACACCGAATCGGTGGTGCTGGCGCCGGTCACCGACGGGCGGTGGAGCTGTGTGCAATGGGCGTCGCTGACCCCGCCGTTCTACCCGGAGCCCGACGCGACACCGGTTGCCGATGCGGTGACCTCCGATACCGACCCGATGGGCTAGCCGTACCGCTGCAGCGCCAGTTCGTCCTCGCGTCCGCACGGGCAGCCCACCGACTCACAGTCGAGGCGGAAGGTATGCGCAACTTCGGTTGTGGTGCAGCCTTCGTCGGTGCATTCCACGCGGTACCGGACATGGTGAATCAGGGTGCCGTGGCAATGCTCCAGACCGGCCACACACTCCCGGCACTGGATCGTCATAGCCCCGTTGATAGCACTGTGGGCCGACAAAATGTGGTTGCCGCGCCTAGCCCCAGCTCTCTGTCTTCGCGCAAGCGGCTCATCCCCAGCTCTCTGTCTTCGCGCAAGCGGCTCATCCCCAGCTCTCTGTCTTCGCGCAAGCGGCTCATCCCCAGCCCAACTCGTGGAGCCGCTCATCATCAATCCCAAAATGGTGCGCGATCTCATGGATCACCGTGATGGCCACCTCGTCGACCACGTCGGCCTCGCTGTCGCAGAAGTCCAGCAGGGCCTCCCGGTAGATCGTGATCGTGTCCGGCAGCGATCCCGCGTACCAGGAATCCCGCTCGGTCAGCGCGACCCCGCGGTACAGCCCCAGGATGTCGGGCTCGTCGGGATCGCGGTCCTCCACGAGGATCACGACGTTGTCGAACGCGGCGGCCAACTCGGGCGGGATCAGGTCGAGCGCATCGGAGACCAGCTCGTCGAACCTCTCCGAGCTCATCCGCACCGGCACGTCAGGGCCCCGGTGGGACCGGGGCCGGCTCACCGGGAGCCGGCGGCACCGGCTCGCCCGGCGGCGGACCGGCGGGCGGCTCCGGAGCCGGGGCCTGCTCCGGCGGAGGCGGATTGAAGGTGTTGGACTGCGCCGGCGCCGGCGCCTCTGTGGTCGCGGACTGCGGTAGGTGCTGCCCGCTCGATGAGGATCCACCCGACGACCCGGACGAGTCCGGTGAGCTCGAGGACGACGAGCCCGACGAGCCCGACGAGCCGGACGAGCTCGACGACGAGGAGGACGACGACGACGACGAGGGTTCATCCACGTCGGGCATCGGGATCGGCGGCAGGTTGAGCCGCTCCTCAGGGATGTCGGGCGGGGCGACCGGAGGCTGCCCATTGATCATCAACGGCCCCTTGGCGCTGTTGACCAAGGTGGACCAGCCGCCGTTGCCCAAGGTGGCGCCGATGCTGCACGACACCTGACGGCTCCCGGCCGACCAGCTCGGCAGCGAGATCGTGCTGTAGCTCAACGCAAGCGTGGTGCTGCGCAGCTGGACCGGGGCCAGGTAGGCATCGGTCATCGAGGTGCAGGCGTCCTTGATGAAGTCGTCCTGATCGTCCTCGGGCGGCAGCCCACCGGGAAACTTCTCGGCGAGGTTGACCGCACCGGTGACTTCCATGGCGTGCGGCGCCGCGCAGTCCACCGGGACGTCGGTGGGCTGGTTGGTGGCGGCATCGATGCCCAGGCAGGTGCCCGGGGCCCACACCTTCGACTGGTCGACGTCGGCCGCCTTGCCCGCAGCCTCCAACTGGCTGTCGCCGGGGCCGAGCAACTGCAGACCGCAGAGCATGCGCCGCTCACCGGACTGCTTCCAGGCCTTCTCTCCGGACCACAACAGGCCGATGGTGAACTTGCCGTTCGGGTCGTATTTCGCACCGAGGTAGTTGCGCACCGACGGGGTGCACTGTTCCTGGCTGATCTGCTTGATCCGCTCCACCGACGGTGGCGGCGCACCCGGCCCGTACTCACTGCCGGGGAAGGTGCGCATGTCGACGGACTGGGCAACCTCGAAGCGGTGGTTGTCCTTGCAGTCCACGATGTGCGCGGCGTCCGGATTGCGGCCGGGCCAGGTCAGGCAATCACCGCGCTTGACGTGATTGAACGTGTCGTTGCCGCGCGGTCCCAGGGCGATCGCCCCCGGCACGGCGCTGGCGCCCTCGCTGCGGGGCAGCGCGGTGATCAGGCCGGCGATGAGCAGTGCGCCGAGCGCGGTCAACAGGAGCGCACGTCGCGTCGAGGCGGCTGCCAGACTCTGCCACCACCGTTCCCGGGTGGGTCGGTCCTCGGGCGGACGTGAGTCGAGCAGTTCCCCACTCTCGGGGTGGTCGGGGTGCTCGGGTGCTTCCAACATTGCTTCCATTGTGACAGGCGTGTCAGCCGCTGTGACAACTGATGCGGTTGTAATGTTGCGTGGTTTCTGCCCGGTGGTGGTCGCCGTCGCGGTGCCGTCATCGTCGTCACCTCAGATGTACGCCGCCGCGTTCCGAAAAGTAGGGTTGCGCCCGTGATCGACCTCAAGCTGCTGCGCGACAATCCCGACATCGTCCGTGCATCACAACGGGCCCGCGGTGAGGATCCGGCGCGAGTCGACGCCCTGCTGCAGGCCGATACGGCACGGCGAGCCGCGATCTCGGCGGCCGACAATCTGCGTGCCGAACAGAAGGCCGCCAGCAAGCTCGTCGGCAAGGCGACCCCCGACGAGCGTCCGGCGCTGTTGGAGCGGGCCAAGGAGCTGGCCGAACAGGTCAAGTCCGCCGAGGCCGCACAGGTCGAGGCCGAAGCCGCCTTCACCGCCGCGCACATGGCGATCGGCAACGTCATCATCGACGGGGTGCCGGCCGGCGGCGAGGACGACTTCGTCCTGCTCGACACCGTCGGTGAACCGCCGGCGATCGAGAACCCGAAGGACCACCTCGAGCTCGGTGAGGAGCTGGGCCTGATCGACATGGAACGCGGCGCCAAGGTGTCCGGCTCGCGGTTCTATTTCCTCACCGGTGCCGGCGCCCTGCTGCAACTCGGTCTGCTGCAACTGGCCACCCAGGTGGCGGTGGCCAACGGGTTCACGCTGATGATCCCGCCCGTGCTGGTCCGACCGGAAGTCATGGCGGGCACCGGATTCCTCGGCGCGCACGCCGACGAGATCTACCGGCTCGAGGCCGACGACATGTACCTGGTCGGCACCTCGGAGGTGCCGCTGGCGGGTTACCACTCCAACGAGATCCTCGACCTGTCGGCGGGTCCGCTGCGGTACGCCGGCTGGTCGTCGTGCTTCCGTCGCGAGGCGGGCAGCTACGGCAAGGACACCCGCGGCATCATCCGGGTGCACCAGTTCGACAAGGTTGAGGGATTCATCTACTGCAAGCCCGAAGATGCCGAGGCCGAACACCAGAAGTTGCTCGGTTGGCAGCGTCAGATGCTGGCGGCCATCGAGGTGCCCTACCGGGTGATCGATGTCGCCGCAGGCGATCTGGGCTCCTCGGCGGCGCGTAAGTACGACTGTGAGGCGTGGGTGCCGACCCAGCAGACCTACCGGGAGCTCACCTCCACCTCGAACTGCACGACGTTCCAGGCCCGCCGGCTGTCCACCCGCTACCGCGACGAGAACGGCAAGCCGCAGATCGCGGCCACGCTCAACGGCACGCTCGCCACCACCCGCTGGTTGGTGGCGATCCTGGAGAACCATCAGCAGCCCGACGGCAGCGTCCGGGTCCCGGACGCGCTGGTGCCGTTCGTCGGCGCCTCGGTGCTGGAACCCCGGTAACCGTCCACACCGCGGCCCAGTAGTACTGCGGACATGAGGGGGGACAACCCGGTGCGGGTGAGGGTGCTCGGGCCCGTAGCGGCCTGGGTGGGAGACGATCCGGTGGACCTCGGCGCCCGGCTGCAACGGGCGCTGCTGGCCAGACTGGTTGCCGCACACGGTCATACGGTGTCGGTCGACCGGCTGATCGAGGATCTGTGGGAGGGCGAGCCGCCGCCCAAGGCGCTGTCGGCATTGCAGGTCTATGTCTCGCATCTGCGGCGGGCGCTCGAACCGGGCCGGCAGCGTCGAGCGCCCGCGCAGATCTTGGTCAGCGCCGCGCCCGGATACTGTCTGCGGTTGCCGGTCGAGGCCGTCGACTCGTGGCGGTTCGAGGCCAAAGTCGCTGTGGCATACGAGGAACCGGATCCTCAGCAGCGGGCGCGCCTGCTCGACGAGGCGCTTGACGGCTGGTCGGGAGATCCGTTCGCCGGCGCGGGTGACGCGCTGTGGGCCGCGCCCGAGGTGGCCCGGCTGACCGAACTCCGGTTGGCGGCGGTGGAATCCCGGGCCGCGGCGCAGGTGGAGCTGGGCCGGTACGGCACGGCCATCGCAGCGCTGGAACGCCATGTCGGCGAGCGACCCGGCCGAGAGGGCGCCGCGGCTGTGTTGGCGACGGCGCTGTACCAGAGCGGCCGTCAGACCGACGCCCTGGGGGTGTTGCGGCGCACGCGTGAGCATCTGGTCGAGGAACTGGGCTTGGAACCCGGCCGGGCGCTGCGTGACCTCGAAGGCGACATCTTGCGGCAGGCCGACCACCTGGAACCTTCCCGGCCGGTTCCGCAGCCGGCCACACCGGAGGTCGCGGAACCGGCTCGGGGCGGACAGGCTGCTTACGGCCGGACCGAGGAACTCGCCGAAATCGATTCTGCGGCAAAGGCTGTCGTCGCGGGCCGCAGTGCGGTGCTGTGGATCGCCGGGGAGGCCGGGTCCGGCAAGACCACCTTGGCGCTGGCTGCCACGGGACGGTTGCGCGGTGCGGGCTGGCGCACCGTGCACGGCCGGTGCCCGGAAGTGCACGGCGCGCCGGCCGGCTGGGCGTGGACCGAGGTCTTGCGGGAGCTCCTCGACCCGGAGGGGCCGACCGACGACCGGCCCGCGCTGGCCCCGCTCCTGCACGACGGCGCAGTGGTCGAGCCCGGCACGTTCTGGCTGGGGCACGCGGTCGCCGATGTACTGAGCACCGTCGCGGCGGACCGGCCGTTGGTCGTCGTGCTCGACGACCTGCACCGCACCGATGGCCTGACGTTGGAGCTGCTGCGGCTGGTGGCCGACCGCATCAAGGATCTGCCGATCCTCGTCATCGCCACCTATCGCCCGTCGGAGGACCGGGGCGAGCTGGAGGTGGCGCGGGCGGCGCTGGCCGTCCACACCGCCGGGCACCTGTCGCTCGCCGGTCTGGACGCCGCGGCCACCGCGGCGCTGGCCGCGGACTGCGGGCTGCCCTCCGTCAGTGGCGAGGCGCTGCGGCTGTTGCGTGAGCGCACCGGCGGCAACCCGCTGTTCGTCCGGGAGCTGGCCCGGCTGATGGCCGCCGAAGGCGCGGACGCGGTGTGGGCATCGGTACCGGTCGGGGTGCGCGATGTGTTGCGGCGTCGGCTGGCCCGATTGCCCGGTCACACCGTCACCGCGCTGCGGCAGGCCGCGGTACTCGGCCGCGATATCGACCTCGACCTGCTTGCCGAACTCGGCCACAGCGACCCCGACGACCTGTTGGACGCACTGGAACCGGCGGTGCTGCTCGGCCTTCTCGACGAGCCGGCGCCGGGCCGGCTCCGGTTCGCGCACGCGCTCATCCGCGACACGCTCTACGAGGACACCTCGAAGCTGCGACGGTCCCGGCTGCACGCGGCCGCCCTGGCCCTGTTGCAGGCGCCGGGACGATCGGTCGACCCGGCGATCCTGGCCCACCACGCCGTCGCCGCCGCCACCTCCGAAACCGCTTTGGCTGCAGCCTCATTCGCCACCGAAGCGGCCCGCGAGGCGAGCTCGGTCGGCGCGAACGCCGAGGCCGCTCGGCAGTGGCGGACGGTGGTGCAGATGCTGGAGCTGGCGGCCAGTCGCCGGTTGCCTCAGGGTGCCGACGCACCGGATGACGAGATCGACGCGCGGTGCGGCCTGATCTCCGCGCTCGCTCAGTCCGGCGACGCGGTGGCGGCGCGCACCGAGATGAAGGCCGCACTGCAGTTGTTGTCGGGCAGGTCGCGCGACGACCTGACGGTGCGGGTGCTCACCGCGTGGGACACCCCGTTGGTGTGGCGCGACCGCGAGTACGACGAGTCCGATGCCCAGATGATCGCGCTGTTGCGTCATGTATTGGCCGGTGAGCAGATCACCGCGCCCGACCGGATCAGGCTTCTCAAGGCGTTGTTCGTCGAACTCGAGGGCACCGATCCCGACGGGGCGCTCGCGGTCAGCACCGAACTGCTCGAGTTGGCCCGGCGCGTCTATGCCGAGGACCCGGCGGCGTCGGGCCGGCTGCTGTGCACCGCGCTCAACGTCCGCGGTTACTGCTCGCTGGGGCCCGACCTCGACGCCGAGCGCGACGCCGTCGCCGCCGAACTGCTGCAGACCGCCGAGGCCACCGAGCAGGCCGACTATCAAGCCGTGGCGCACTGGTTGTTGTCGCTGGCCGCCGGCCACCGATCCGACCTGCGCACGGCCAAACGGCACGTCGATCTGGCCGTGGCCCGGGCCGGCACCGGTCAGCTCGTCCACCTGCTCGGGGTGCTGGGCCTGTTCCGGGCCCGGATGTACCTGTTGGTCGGTCGCCTGGACGAGGCGGTGCGCGCCTACACAGACCTGGCTGCGCGCATGGTGGAAAACGGTGCGGCCAACGGGGCCAAACTGGCCATGGTCGGACGGGTGACGGGCGAGTTCTGCCTCGGAGATCTCGGCCTGCTGGCCGACGAACTGCTGTTCTTCTACCGCGAGGTGTCGGTCGCGGCGTTGGATGCCGCGGTGCTGGCGTTGATCGCCCGGGGTCGTGAGGCCGAGGCGCGGGCGCTGTGGCAGGACCGCAGGCCGATCGAGCGGGCGTACTTCTGGCTTCCGTTCACCGTGCTGCGGGTCAACGCGGCCGTGGCCCTCGGCGATCTGGAGGAGGCCCGGGTTCGTGCGGCAGAGCTGGATCCGTATTCCGGCCGGATCGCCGGGCTGGGCGTCGACGGGCTGATGGTGGGCCCGGTGGACGACGCGCTCGCCGCGGCTGCCGAGGCACTCGGCCGGCCGGATCAGGCCCGTGAGTACCGGAGCGCGGCTGCGGTGCTGCGGGATCGGTTGGCGGCCGAAGCCCGGCCGTTCATCGACTGACGGCAGTACCGAACACCGCACGCTCCCGCCGCCGATGCACCAACCCGAGCACGGCGAACAGGACGCGGACCCCGATACCGGCACTGCCCACCAACGCGTCCCGTTCGTCGGCGGTCATCACCGCCAGCGCCCGCGGTGCGTCGAACGACATCCGGCCGCCGTCGCGGGCGGCGCGTTCCACGGCGGTCCAGTCGGTGACCGACACGTGTTCGGTGATCAGCCCGAAGACTTCTCGCTCCTCGTCGTTGATGTGCTCGGTCAGCAGCGCCGAGAGTTCGGCCAGCTCGATCGCCATCAGACCGGCGATCTGTCGATCACCCATCGACAATCGGAACGATGCGGCGCGGGCCCGTAATTGGTGCAACCGCGGCTCGAGCGCGGCGTGGTCGTCGGTCAGCTCGCTGAGATCCACGTGATCACCGGCGCTCGCCACGATCACCGGCCACAGCACGGCGTCCTCGGTGGTGTGGTGATGATGAATCGAATCACACAGCAGTTCCACATACCGGGAGATGGCCCGGGCCCGCCCCGGCGTGCAGATCACGTCACGGTCGCGAACCGCGATGGCCAGGTCGGTCAGCCGCAGCAGGTCGGCCAGCATCACCCGGTGCGCCACCGCGATGCCGCGTAGGTCGGGCACCGGATCGTCTGGGAGACGGGGCGCGACGGTGCTGGTGGTAGTCATGGAGCACATCGTGCTGACCGTGACTTAAGTATGACTTGTCACCGGCTTGTCGCCCCCGCAGTAGGGTTGCAGCCATGATGGACATCGACCTCGCCGAAGTGCGCAACTGGTTCGGCTTCGGTGTGGCCGGTAACTTCGCCGGTCACCTCGAACAAGCTGGGGAGGCCGGTGATTTCGTCAAAGTTGTTACCGAAGGGTACGCCCCCAAAGGCATCTTTCCGTGGTATGCGCCCGGACGGGATGACTTTCTCGGCGAGTTCCCGCTGTCCACCGATGCCATCCTGCTGCCGGCGGCCGGCGAGGTTGACGGCCCGTTGAACCTGCAGATCGAGCCCGAGGTCGGGGTGGCCTGCCGGGTGGTGTGGAACGGCGACACCGTCGCGCGGCTCGAACCCTTCGCGCTCGGCGCCTTCAACGACTGCTCGATCCGCAGGCCGGGTGCACCCAAGATCAGCTACAAGAAGAACTGGGGGCCGGCGTCCAAAGGTGTTGCGCCACAATTCTTCGAGATCAGCGACCTGACCCCGGACGGCCCCACCGCCAACATGCGGCTGGTCTGCTACCTGCGTGAGGACGGTGGGCAGCAGCACGCCTACGGTATCGATTCACCGCTGGTGGGCTACTCGTACTACGGCGAGGTCCTGCTCGACTGGATCGTGGAACGGCTGGCCAACCAGAAGGGTTCGGCTGATACCCCGTTGGAGGATGTCGGCGCGATGATGGTGGCGTCCGGACACCCGGAAAATGTGCTCATCGGCATCGGCGCGACCCGGTACACACCGCTGGGCGAGTCCACTTTTCTCAAGCCGGGCGACGAGGCCATCGTGCGGGTGTACGACGCTGCCTCCAGCGGGGCTTCCGAACTGCGACAGGTGGTTTCGGCCCGCTGAGGGCGGGACGAACTAGCGTCCGAGCAGCTCGTCCAACCGGGCGATCAACTCGTCCGGGCGGGCCGGGGTGAACGCGGGTTTGGGGTAGACGCCGGGCACATCGAGGGTGACCAGAATCGAGCGCAGCGGCCGGTGCATGTCCAGGGGCAGCCAGCGGCGCAGGTCGGTGCTGCCCCAGAGCCGGAAGCGTTGCATCCACAGCCCCAGCGGCTCGGCTTTGAACGACCGGATGTCCCGCAGCGGAATCACTTTCGAGGTCCCTGACGGGAAGTGATAGCGGCGCAACGTGATTGCCTCACGGTCCAGCTGGACCAAACCGTCGTCGTAATACTGGCGCGGCGCGGTCACAGCTTCCCGCACCTGAGCTCGTGCCCCTTGGTCGTCAGGCACTTACCGTTCTCCAGGTTCCACTGCCAGCCGTGCAGGTTGCAGGTGAGCGTATTTCCTTCCACCACCCCGAATTTCGACAGGTCGGCCTTCAGGTGCGGGCACCGGCGCTGGATTTCCCAGCCGTCGAGGGTGATCGACGCGGAATCGTCGTGCGCCTCGGCGAACCAGCCGTCGGCATACGCGATGCGCTCATCGGTCAGGCATTTGAAGAACGTGTACAGGTATTCGTTGTACCCGCCCACTCGCCAGGCCTTGAATCGGGTGGACAAGAAGATCGTGTTGACCCAGTCCGGCTCGTTGTCGCGCAGCACGGTGCGCACCAACTCGGGCGGGATCGCAAAGCCGTAGCGGAACTTTTCGTCGGCAATGGGCTCGCGCACCAGGCGTTTCGGGAAATCCAGGACCACGGTTTCACTGTGCTCGGGGCCGTTCAGCCGCAGCTCCACCGGATACCCGATGCCGTCGCAGATCTGGTCGGTCTGGCTCATGATCGGCTCGAACAGCGCCCGCAGCGCCGGCAGCAGCGGTTCGCCGGCCGCGGGCGCCCACGAGGCCTTCTCGGCGGCCAGCACCGGGGCCATCCGCTGCGCGAAGTCCTCGATGTAGGCGGCCTTGCCGGTGGTGAAGATCGACTCCGGATCCTCGACCGGGTGGGTCAGCGAATCCAGTTGCGAGCCAGTGAAATCCGCGGTGCTGCCCGGGATCATCAGCAGGCCGCGGTCGTGGCCGTGGCGGCGCATCTGGTCCAGGAACACCACCTGGTCGGGGAAGATGTTCGCCGGATCGCCGTGGTCGTCGTTGAGGTCGCGCAGCTCGGCGTCCAGGAAACACGGCGGCCCGGCCGAGGGGATCACCCACGTCGCACCCACCTGCGCGATGTACTGGCGGCACCGGTCCATCTGGCGCTGGCGTTTCTGGATTCCGAAGGACTCCTTGGCCCGCGCCGGCATGTCGTAGACCATCGGGTACCAGATGGCCCCCGAGTACTGCAGCATGTGCACGTCGATCTGGCCGAAGTCGGCGTGCAGCACATCAAGGTCGACGGGACGCGCGTCGTTCATGTTGAACACGGTGGTGACGCCGTCCGACACCACCAGCCCGGAATCGCCGATCGGACCGTCGGCCGGGGCCCGCAGCGCGATGATCATCACCTCGAGGTCGCCCTTGGGGCCGCTGACGGTGTGCTTGACGGAGTCCGTCGTCTCGAAGAACCGGTGAAAGCCCAGCTTCTCGAGTTCGCGCTGCAGGTCGGGCACCGGGAAGTCGGGCAGCAGCACCACGGCGTCCTTGTTGACGTGGCGGCGCAGGTTCTCCGGATCGAAGTGGTCTTTGTGCAGATGCGAGACGTAGAGGTAATCCACATCCCCCACCGCCGCCCAGTCCAACTGCGTGTTGTCGGGGAACGGGAACCACGAGGCGAAATACGCGGGGTTGACCCAGGGATCGCACAAAATGCTGCCGGCCTTGGTCTCGATCCGGAAGCCGGCATGCCCGACGCTGGTGACCTGCACAAACAGCCTTTCGATGGAGAACTTTGATGCTCGCCCAGCCTAGCCCGAGTTGGGTGATGCGCCGATGCGGGCTGGGATTAGGCTGGCTACGTGGAACCGGTGTACGGGACAGTCATACAACTCGCTCGGCTGGCCTGGCGGCTGCAGGGGCTGAAGTTCACCGTGACCGGGGTGGAAAATCTCCCGGTCACCGGAGGAGCGGTGGTGGCCATCAACCACACCAGTTACTTCGACTTCACGTTCGCCGGTCTGCCGGCCTACCGGCAGAAGCGCGGCCGCAAGGTGCGGTTCATGGCGAAGAAGGAAGTCTTCGACAACGGCATCACCGGACCGATCATGCGCAGTCTGCGCCATATCGAGGTGGACCGTGACAGTGGCGCGGCATCGTTCGAGGCGGCGTGCGACTACCTGAAGGCCGGTGAACTGGTCGGGGTGTACCCCGAGGCGACGATCAGCCGCAGCTTCGAGATCAAGGATTTCAAGTCCGGTGCGGCGCGCATGGCGATCGAGGCCGGCGTGCCGATCGTGCCGCACATCGTGTGGGGCGCCCAACGCATCTGGACCAAGGGCCACCCGAAGAACCTGTACCGGCCGAAGGTGCCGATCACGGTGGCGGTGGGGGAACCGATCCAGCCCACCCTGCCGGCAGCCGAGCTCACCGCACTTCTGCATTCCCGGATGCAACATCTGCTCGCCGAGGTGCAGGACGCCTACGGGCCGTACCCGCCCGGCGAATTCTGGGTGCCGCACCGGCTCGGCGGTTCCGCCCCGACGCTGGCCGAGGCCAACCGGATGGATGCCGAGGAGGCCGCCGCCAAGGCAGCCAAGCGAGGGGCCTCGGAGTAAGTCGAGAATGGAACCGGTTTTCCGCAGTTTGGAGATCGCCGCGAGGCTCGCGGTCCGGGCCACCGGAACCCGGATCACCTTCGGCGGGTTGGACAACCTTCCGGCCACGGGCGGCGCCGTCGTCGCGATCAACCACACCAGCTACGTCGACTTCCTGCCTGCGGGGCTGGCCGCCACCGAGCGCGGTCGCCGGATGCGCTTCATGATCAAAGCCGAGATGGAGCAAGTGCAGCCGGTCGGATACCTGATCAAACACACCGGGACGATCCCGGTGGACCGCGGGGCGGGCGCGGGCGCCTACGCCGTCGCGGTGGACGCGCTGCGTCGTGGCGAGCTGGTCGGGGTGTACCCGGAGGCCACCATCAGCCGCAGCTTCGAACTCAAGGATTTCAAGACGGGAGCGGCCCGGATGGCGCTGGAGGCCGACGTCCCGATCATCCCCCTGATCGTCTGGGGCGCGCACCGGATCTGGACCAAAGATCATCCGAAGGCGTTGGGCCGGAAGAAGATTCCGGTCACCGTCCAGGTCGGTGAACTGATTGCGCCGACCGGTTCGGTGACCGAGCTCGACGGGCGGCTGCGCACGGCGATGACACAGCTGCTGGACCGGGTGCAGCGCGAGTACCCGACACCGGCAGGCCGGCACTGGGTGCCGCGTCGTCTCGGCGGAACCGCGCCGACGCTTGCCGAGGCCAAGCGTCTCGACGAAGCGGAGCTGGCCGAACGTGCGCGCAAGCGGGCGGCGCGGGAAGCCACGGGGAAGAAGTGATGCATCCGGAGCGGACGCCGGGGCTGATCGCCACCGACGTGGACGGAACACTGCTCGACGACGACGAGTTGGTCACCCCGCGCACCCGGGCTGCGGTCCAGGCCGCGGTCGACGCCGGGGCGACGTTCATTCTGGCCACGGGCCGTCCCCCGCGCTGGGTGGCCCCGGTGGTCGACGGGCTCGGACTGGCACCGATGGCGGTGTGCGCCAACGGTGCGGTGATCTACGACCCGGCCACCGACCGCATCGTCTCGGCACGCACCCTCTCGCCCGAGGTGCTCGGTGAGCTGGCCGAGATCGCCACCCGCGTGATCCCCGGCTCCGGGCTGGCGGTGGAACGGGTGGGCTCCTCCGCGCACGATGCCGCCACCCCGCAGTTCGTCAGCTCGCCGGGATACGAGCACGCCTGGCTCAACCCGGACAACACCGAGGTGTCGGTCGAGGATCTGCTCAGCGCCCCCGCGGTCAAGCTACTCATCCGCAAGTCCGGTGCGCGCAGTGCCGAGATGGCCGCTGAGTTGCTGAAACATGTTGGGCTACAAGGAGATATCACCTACTCCACCAACAATGGCCTGATCGAGGTGGTGCCGCTGGGGATCAGCAAGGCCACCGGTGTGGCGGAGTTGGCTGCCCCGCTGGGGCTCACCGCAGCCGATGTGGTGACCTTCGGCGACATGCCCAACGACATTCCGATGTTGAGCTGGGCCGGGCGCGGTGTGGCGATGGGCAACGCCCATCCCGAGGCGATGGCCGCCGCCGACGAGGTGACCGTGACCAATGCCGAGGACGGCGTCGCCCGCGTCCTGGAACGCTGGTGGTCCTGACCCGGCCTGGCCGGCTCAGGTGATCGGGGTGAAGCGCTCCAGCTGTACCGGTTGCTGATCGGGTGCCGGGGGTGGCAGTTCCACCGGCACCCCGTCGACGACGCGGGTGACCAGGCCGGTCTCGCGGTCGAAGTTCAGGGTGCCGTGCTGGAAGTTCTGCACGATCCACTGTGGTTCGGGAATCTCGGCGCTCGTCGGCAGGCCCAGGATTCCGCGCTCGAAACCCAGTGTCCCCCAAGCTTCGTAGATCGAACCGGTGACCGGCTGGGCGCCGCTGACCGGTGACCAGTAGACGGCGCCGTGCTCGAAGGTGGCGTAGCGGGCTCCGGCCTGCCCGGCCGTCTCCGGAGACGTGGGGTTGCCCAGCATCCCGGCCGGCCCGCCCACGGCCTGCCAGCGTGCGTAGATCGCGCCGCCGCGCATCTGTTCGGCCAGGTCTTCGGGCCCGGGTGGGCGGTTGAACCGGGCGGCGATGTCGCGGATACGGTCCATCTGGGCATAGGCCGCGTTGCCCGGGCAATCGGTGATGCCGACGTCGCGGTGGGTGAAGATGGTCGGCAGGGTCGGGGTGGCCCCGCGGGGGAAGTGGGTGAAGGAGCCGCCGGCCGAGGTCAGGGCCACGGTGCCGTGCGGATCGATGTGGTCGAGGCCCAGCCGCCAGCCCAGCAGCCGGCCGGTGTTGCGGATCTGGATGTCGGTGGGCGGTACGACGTCGAAGTCGCCCAGCATCGCCACCCCCCAGGTGTCGATGTTGAAGCCGCCGGTGTGGGATCCCTCGACGGGCTTGTCCATCCCGCCTGCGCGGCCCTCGAACACTTGGCCGTACTTGTCCACCATGGCGTTGTAGGCGATGTCGCACCAGCCCAGCTCGCGGGTGTGGTACTCGTAGATCGACCGGATGATGCCGGCTGAGTCCTCCGGGGCGTAGTCGTTGCTGCCTGCGGTGTGGTGCACGATGCCGGCGCGGATCCCCTTGTCGTACACGGTGTTTCCGCAACGCATCGATTCGTCGGCGCCCCACTGGGCGCGGCTGATGATGGTCGGCGGCTGCCCCGGGTTGATGGCGGCGGTGGGCAGCGGGCCGATGTCGGCCGGGGCCTGCGGCGGGCTGATCAACACCGCGGTGACGTTCTGGCCGATCGGCGCCTCGGCGTTGGCGGGCACGTAGCCGAGCGCGGGCCCGGCTTTCGAGGTCTTGGCCGGTTTGGGGGCGGGTGGCTGCGGCGCGCGGGTGACGGCGATCTGCACGGTGGTGGTGCGGCCGACGAACACCGGCTCGGTACCGCGCGGGCCCGCGGTGTCGGCGCCGACACCGTCGAGATTCTCGGCTTCGTACCAGGGGCCCCAGCTGCCGTCATCCTTGCGGGCCCGCACCCGGGCGGTGGTGCCGCGCAGATCCGCGGAGGTGAGCGCCACCATCGAGAACGGGGTGTCTTGATGGATCTCCCGAATGCTTTCGCCGACCGCGAGGTTGTCCAGGGGTTGCTGTGTCAGCTTCGGCGCACTGTGTGACGTATTGCCTTGTTCGCTGAAATCGGATCCGGCGATCGCCCACGGAACGATGACTACCGTCGCCGCGAGTGCGGTGAACAGAACGGACGGTGCGGGACGACGGGACTGCACGGACTGATGTTACGTATGGGTCTGGTGTTACTAATGTTTCGACACGCACGCAACGGCACCGCAGAGCCCGATGGCTTCTGCGGTGCCGTTCTTGTGGCGAAGCTGTGTTTACGGAGCCGGCGGCGCGGGCGCCGGGACCGGTGCGGGCACCGGCGGCTTCATCGCCGAGGTGATCGCGGGGAGCACCATGCCCTTGAGCAGGTCGATCGCCTGGCCCGCGCCGAGTTGATTGGCGGCGCTGGTCAGATCGCCGAACAGGCCACCGCCGCCACCGCCGGTCGCGGGCATCGCAGCCAGCGACGGATCGGCGGCGCCGAGCAGCGGGTAGGTTCCCGCGGCCGGGTCCAGTCCGATCGGGGCCGAGATCGGCACCTCACCGGGGGCGGGCAGGCCGCCCGACAGTGACGGGTCAAGACCCACCGGCGAGGTGGTCAGGCCCGTACCGCCCAACCCGGCCGGCGTGGTGGTCAGCCCACCGGGCGGGGTGAGCGCCGGGTTGGTGAGTGACCCGGGGTTGGTCAGGCCCGGATCTGTCAGCGACGCCGACGGCAGTGCGCCCTCGGGCGACGTCAGCGCAGGCGACAAGCCGTTGGGGCTGGTCAGCGACGGATCGGGGGAGGTGAGCCCCGGTGAGGTGAGCCCGGGCGAGGTGAGACCAGGGGACGTCAGACCAGGCGAGGTAAGACCAGGGGAGGTCAGGCCGGGCGACGTGAGACCGGGGGAGGTCAGGCCCGGCGAGGTGAGACCCGGTGAGGTCAGCCCCGGTGCGGCCAGACCCGGCGAGGTCAGCGTCGGCGAGCCGAGGGTCGGCGTGGGGGTCGAGCCGGTCAGCAGGCCGGTCGGCATCGGCGGCATGTTGATGCCGAACTGGGACAACCCCTGGGAGAGGGCGGACATCAGCTCGCCGGGAAGGTCGGTGACCAGCGCTGCCTGCGTGAACTCGCGTTGCTGGGGCGCGGACGGGGAAAGCTGCGACATGGCGACAAGGGCGACTGGACTTGCGACTGCCACTGCGGCGACTGCGCTCATGGCTGTCGAGAGCTTGCGTCGACGTCGGTTCGGCACGGAAGTCTCCTCAATATGTGTACTGCAAGGTCTGCACTTCGGATAGCGGGGTGGTGCTTTCCTCTTGCTTCGTCGGCGCTTGTGGACCGGTGGTTTGAAGCCCCTGAGTGCCAACGTGATCGATGTTAAGGCTGTGACTCCTGTGTCTGGAGTGACGATATTGAATCGTGAGCGAATTGCGACCTGGACCCTTTGTCGAATTCGGGGCACGGGGGCGCGGTCGGATACCCTGGCTGCCGATGAAGTCCTTATCTCCCCGGGTCGCTGCAGGCCAGACCAGCGGTCATTTCGACTTGTTTGTCGTCGGTTCCGGTTTCTTCGGTCTGACGATCGCCGAGCGCGTGGCGACGCAACTCGACAAACGTGTCCTTGTTATCGAACGCCGGCCCCACATCGGCGGTAACGCCTACTCCGAGGCCGAGCCGCAGACCGGCATCGAGGTCCACAAATACGGGGCCCACCTGTTCCACACCTCCAACCAGCGGGTGTGGGACTACGTCCGGCAGTTCACCGACTTCACCGGCTACCAGCACCGGGTCTTCGCGATGCACGACGGCCAGGCCTACCAGTTCCCGATGGGGCTGGGCCTGGTCTCACAGTTCTTCGGCCGTTACTTCACGCCCGACGAGGCGCGGGCCCTGATCGCCGAGCAAGCTGCCGAGATCAAGACCGCCGACGCGCAGAACCTGGAAGAGAAGGCCATCTCGCTGATCGGGCGCCCGCTCTACGAGGCGTTCGTCAAGCACTACACGGCCAAGCAGTGGCAGACCGATCCCAAGGAACTTCCTGCGGCCAACATCACCCGGCTGCCGGTGCGCTACACCTTCGACAACCGCTACTTCAACGACACCTACGAGGGCCTGCCGGTCGACGGGTACACCGCCTGGCTGGAGAACATGGCCGCCGACGACCGCATCGAGGTGCGGCTGGACACGGACTGGTTCGACGTCCGCGACGAACTGCGGGCGGCCAACCCCGACGCCCCCGTGGTGTACACCGGGCCGCTGGACCGTTACTTCGACTACGCCGAGGGCCGGTTGGGCTGGCGCACACTAGATTTCGAACTTGAGGTGCTCGATACCGGAGATTTTCAGGGCACCCCGGTGATGAACTACAACGACGCCGATGTGGACTACACCAGAATCCACGAGTTCCGGCACTTCCACCCCGAACGTGACTACCCGGCCGACAAGACGGTGATCATGCGGGAGTTCTCGCGATTCGCCGGCGACGAGGACGAGCCGTACTACCCGATCAACACCGAGGCCGACCGCACCCTGCTGGCCGGCTACCGGGCCCGGGCGAAGGCCGAAACAGCCTCGGCGAAGGTGCTTTTCGGTGGCCGGCTGGGCACCTACCAATACCTTGACATGCACATGGCCATCGCCAGTGCGCTGAACATGTACGACAACACCCTGGCCCCGCACCTGACTGACGGTGCGCCGCTGGTCTCCGAACCCGAAAAGGAAAGCAGCAAAGCATGAGTGACATCCCATCCGGCGCGCTCGAGGCCGGGGAATCGCGGGCCGTCAGTCTGCTGGCCCGCGTCATCCTGCCGCGACCGGGCGAGCCGCTCGATGTGCGCCAGCTCTACATCAAGGAATCGTCGACCAACGCGCGTCGGGCACATGCGCCGACCCGCACCAGCCTGGAGATCGGCACCGAATCCGAGGTTTCCTTCGCGACGTACTTCAACGCCTTCCCGGCCAGCTACTGGCGCCGGTGGTCGACGCTGAAGACCGTGGTGCTTCGCGTCGAGCTGACCGGCAGCGCCCGCGTCGACGTGTATCGGTCCAAGGCCACGGGCGCCCGGATCACCGTCGGCGGCGCCCCGGTTTCCAGCGGGACCGACGGAAACCAGGCTCAGGCCGATGGCGGCGCCCGCGCCGCGGTCGAATTCGAGATCGACCTCGCCCCGTTCGAAGACGGCGGCTGGATCTGGTTCGACATCACCACCAACTCCGCGGTGCGCGTGCACAGCGCCGGCTGGTATGCCCCGTCGCCCGCGCCGGGCCGGGCCAACATCGCCGTCGGCATCCCGACCTTCAACCGGCCCGCGGACTGCGTCAACGCACTGGCCGCGCTGACCTCGGATCCGTTGGTGGACGAGGTGATCAGCGCGGTGATCGTGTCCGACCAGGGCACCAGCAAGGCCAAAGACCATCCCGGCTTCGAGGCGGCCGCCGCGGCCCTGGGCAACCGGCTCTCGATTCACAACCAGCCCAACCTCGGTGGCTCGGGCGGCTACAGCCGCGTCATGTACGAGGCGCTGAAGAACACCGACTGTGAGCAGATCCTGTTCATGGACGACGACATCCGCATCGAACCCGATTCGATCCTGCGGGCATTGGCCATGAACCGGTTCGCGAAGGAGCCGATGCTGGTCGGCGGCCAGATGCTCAACCTGCAGGAGCCCTCACACCTGCACATCATGGGCGAGATGGTGGACCGGTCGAACTTCATGTGGTCGGCCGCACCGAATGCCGAGTACGACCACGATTTCGCCAAGCACGCACTCGACGACACCGACTCCGAGCGCAGCAAGTTGTTGCACCGCCGGATCGACGTCGACTTCAACGGCTGGTGGATGTGCATGATCCCCCGGCAGGTGGCCGAGGAGCTCGGCCAGCCGCTGCCGTTGTTCATCAAGTGGGACGACTGCGAATACGGGCTGCGGGCCGCCGAACATGGCTACCGCACCGTCACCCTGCCCGGTGCGGCGATCTGGCACATGGCCTGGAGTGACAAGGACGACGCGATCGACTGGCAGGCCTACTTCCACCTGCGCAACCGGCTGGTGATCGCCGCCCTGCACTGGGACGGCGACGTGCGTGGGCTTCTCGCCAGCCACCTCAAGGCCACGTTCAAACATCTTCTGTGCCTTGAATATTCGACGGTCGCGATCCAGAACCGGGCCATGGAGGATTTCCTGGCCGGCCCCGAGCACATCTTCTCGATCCTGGAATCGGCCCTGCCCGACATCCGCAAGATGCGGCAGGAATACCCCGACGCCGTCGTGCTGCCCGGCGCCACCGAGCTACCCGCGGCCTCGGACCTCAAGCGCAAGAAGATCGGCATCCCGGTGTCCAAGCCGGCCATCCTGGTCAACCTGGCCCGCGGTGCGGTCCACCAACTGCGCCGGCACGATCCCGAAACCCACATCCGGCCGCAGATCAACGTGGCCACCCAGGATGCCCGCTGGTTCTCGCTGTGCCGGGTCGACGGCGTCACCGTCACCACCGCCGACGGGCGCGGTGTGGTCTTCCGGCAGCGCGACCGGGCCAAGATGTTCGCGTTGCTGCGGGCCTCGCTGCGCCAGCAGATGCGCGTGGTCCGTCAATTCGACCGGATGCGCAAGGTCTATCGTGAGGCGCTGCCGGTGCTGACCAGCACCCAGAAGTGGGAGACGGTGTTGCTGAGCGAGTCGCCGGAGAAAAACTGAGATGACCGATGCCCCGCGCGGCGAGGACGCCGTGTTGGTCGCCGTGCAGTCTGCCCTGGCCCCCCGGCCCGGTGTGCTGACCGGCGCTCGTGCGCTGTCGCACTTCGGTGAACACAGTGCGGGTTGGCTCGCGGTCGCGGCCGCGGGTGCGCTGGCCCAGCCGGCCAAGCGCCGCTCCTGGCTGGCCGTCGGCGCCGGTGCCTTCGCCGCGCACGCTGCCGCCGTTCTGATCAAACGGGTGGTGCGCCGTGAGCGCCCCCATCACCCCGACATCGCGGTCAACGTCGGCACGCCGAGCCGGCTGAGTTTCCCGTCGGCCCATGCCACCTCGACCACCGCCGCGGCCGTGCTGCTGGCCCGCGTCACCGGTCTGCCGCTGCGTGCGGTGCTGGTGGTGCCGATGGCGCTGTCGCGTCTGGTGCTGGGCGTGCACTATCCCACCGACGTGCTCACCGGCGTGGCCGTCGGGACCCTCGTGGGTTCTGTCGTCGGGAAAACTGCCGGTGTCGGGACTGAGGAGACCGTGGCCAAATGAGTGAGGAAGCGCAGCCGGAACTCGGTCCGCCGAAGAACCTGGCCGCCGGGCTGATCAAGGCGGTTCGTCCGCGTCAGTGGATCAAGAACCTGCTGGTGCTGGCGGCCCCGCTGGCCGCGGTCGGCAGCGGCATCGAGTACGACTACGCCGACCTCGCCTACAAGGTGTCGATCGCGTTCGTGGTGTTCTGCCTGGCGGCGTCCTCGATCTACCTGATCAACGACGCCCGCGACATCGAGGCCGACCGGGCCCACCCCACGAAACGGTTCCGGCCCATCGCGGCCGGGGTGGTCCCCGAAGGGCTGGCCTACGGGCTGGCCATCGTGCTGGCGTTGGCCTCGGTGGGCATCTCGTGGCTGCTGACCCCGAACCTGGCCGTCGTGATGGCGGTCTACATCGCCATCCAGCTGGCCTACTGCTTCGGTCTCAAACACCAGGCGGTGCTGGACATCTGCATCGTGTCCTCGGGCTTCTTGATCCGGGCGATCGCCGGTGGCGTGGCCGCCGACATCCCGCTGTCCCAATGGTTCCTGCTGGTGATGGCCTTCGGCTCGCTGTTCATGGCCGCCGGCAAGCGGTTTGCCGAGCTGCAGCTGGCCGAGCGCACGGGCGCCAAGATCCGCAAATCGCTGGAGAGCTACACCAGTAGTTACCTGCGCTTCGTGTGGACGTTGTCGGCCACCGCGATGGTGCTGTGCTATGGCCTGTGGGCGTTCGGGCGGGACCGCGCCAACGACATGATGAGCCTGGATGCACAGGATGCGTCCTGGTACGCCGTCACGATGATCCCGTTCACCATCGCCATCCTGCGGTACGCCGTTGACATCGATGGTGGCATCGCCGGTGAGCCCGAGGAGATCGCGCTGAAAGACCGAGTGCTGCAGATCCTGTTCCTGGCGTGGATCGGAACCATCGGTGCGGCCATCTACTTCAGCTGACCGGCCGGGCCCGAGCCTGCGCCGCATCGCCGGCAGCGTGGCCGATCGTCTGGCCCGGTGGCCGGTGTTCCCGTACCACCCCTCGGTGCGGATCAGCCTGTGGGTCAGCGTGGTCGTGGTGGCCGCGATGTTCGGGTGGGGCGCCTGGCAGCGCCGCTGGATCGCCGACGACGGCCTGATCGTCCTGCGCACCGTGCGAAATCTGTTGGCGGGCAACGGCCCGGTGTTCAATGCCGGGGAGCGGGTGGAGGCCAACACCTCTACCGTGTGGACCTACCTGGTGACGCTGGGTGCGTGGCTGGGCGGTTCGGTGCGGATGGAGTACGTGGTGTTGGCCCTGGCGCTGACGCTGAGCGTGCTCGGTGTGGTCCTGATGATGCTGGGCACCGCGCGGTTGTACGCCCCGAGCCTGCAGGGCCGTCGCGCACTGTTGCTGCCCGCCGGTGCCCTGGTCTACATCGCCGTGCCCCCGGCCCGCGACTTCGCCACCTCGGGGCTCGAAAACGGTTTGGTGCTGGCCTATCTGGGCCTGCTGTGGTGGATGCTGGTGTGTTGGTCGCAGGCGTTGCGCGCGGCGCGACCGGCGGCCGCGGGCAAGACCCACGACGGGCCGTACCCGATCCTCGGGCGGTTCTTCGAGGGCGCCCTGGCCGCCGTGGCCGGCCTGAGCGTGCTGGTCCGTCCCGAGCTGGCGCTGATCGGCGGCGGTGCGCTGGTGATGATGCTCGTCGCCGCGCGCGGATGGCGGCGCCGCGTCCTGATCGTGGTGGCCGGCGGCTTGCTCCCGGTGGCCTATCAGATCTTCCGGATGGGCTACTACGGCCTGCTGGTCCCGGGCACCGCGGTGGCCAAAGATGCGTCGGGATCCAAATGGTCGCAGGGCTTTACCTATCTGGCCAATTTCAACCAGCCCTATCTGCTGTGGGTGCCGTTGATGTTGTGTGTGGCGCTGGGGTTGGTGCTGCTGACCACGCGGACGCGGCCGTGGTGGGTGCGCCGCCAGGTGCCGCGCGGTTACGGCTGGCTGGCCCGTACCGTCCAAAGTCCGGCTACCGTAGTGCTTTTCATGTTCGTCAGCGGCCTGCTGCAGGGCATCTACTGGGTGCGTCAGGGCGGTGACTTCATGCACGGCCGGGTGTTGCTCACCCCGCTGTTCTGCCTGTTGATGCCGATCGCGGTGATCCCGGTCGTGCTGCCCGACGGCACCAAGTTCACCCGGGAGACGGGCTACCTGCTGGCCGCGGCCACCAGCGTGCTGTGGGCCGCGGTGGTGGGCTGGGCGATCTGGGCGGCGAATTCACCGGGCATGGGTGCCGACGCCACCCGCGTCACGTACAGCGGAATCGTCGACGAGCGCCGGTTCTACTCGCAGGCCACCGGTCACGCCCACCCGCTCACCGCCGCGGACTACCTGGACTACCCGCGCATGCGCGCGGTGTTGACCGCGATCGAGAACACCCCCGACGGGGCACTGCTGTTGCCGTCGGGCAACTACGACCAGTGGGACGTCGTCCCCGCCTATCCGCCGCCGGCGGGACTCACCCCGGAAGCCCGGCGCGACATGGACTTTCCGCACACGGTGTTCTTCACCAACATGGGCATGCTGGGCATGAACGTCGGCCTGGACGTACGGGTCATCGACCAGATCGGGCTGACGAACCCCCTGGCCACCCACACCCAGCGGCTGACCGACGGCCGCATCGGCCACGACAAGAACCTCTTCCCCGACTGGGCGGTGGCCGAGGGGCCGTTCTTCAAGATCCGGCCCTACATCCCGGCCTACCTCGACGAGGAATGGATCGCGCAGGCCCAGGCGGCGCTGAAATGCCCGGCCACCGAAGCGATGCTCAACTCGGTGCGCGGGGAGATGACCCCACGGCGGTTCCTGTCCAACCTGGTGCACGCCTATGAGTTCACCAAGTACCGGATCGACCGGGTCCCGCTGTACGAGTTGAAGCGCTGCGGCCTGCCGGTCCCCGAACCGAAGAACCCGCCCTACACCGGGATGCCGGCCACCGGTCCGTAACGCCCGGCCGTCTTGGGCCGATACCCAGACGAGCCCGCGTGAACGATCTTGATTGGACGTGCGAGAA
Organism: Mycobacterium sp. E802; assembly: GCF_001666875.1. Classification (NCBI taxonomy): domain Bacteria; kingdom Bacillati; phylum Actinomycetota; class Actinomycetes; order Mycobacteriales; family Mycobacteriaceae; genus Mycobacterium; species Mycobacterium sp. E802. Next base: position 27,691 of record NZ_LZJD01000167.1, on the reverse strand, counting down.
ACCGATGCTGACCTCTGTGGTCTCCGCCTTGGACGGGGAGACGTTGCTCACACCGGGGTCCGCGGGGCGTCACGTCCGCTGTACGTCGCAACCTCGCCCGACCAGGGCGTCGGGGCGATGAGGGCCACAACTGCTGTAGAGGAGCACCACGTGCACGTGTGGTTGACTACACGGGCACGTGAGCCGCTTACGTCGGTGTGTATCGATGTGCGGAATACGAAGAAGAGATTCAGATAGGGAGCGGTATGAAGTTCGTTGGGAAGATGCGCGGCGCAGCGGCAGGTCTGTCGCGCCGGCTGACGGTTGCGGTCGCCGCAGCGGCCGTGCTGCCTGGCCTGGTCGGCGCCGTCGGCGGCTCGGCGACCGCTGGAGCATGGTCTCGACCCGGCCTGCCGGTCGAGTATCTCGACGTTCCGTCAGCAGGGATGGGACGCAATATCAGGGTTGAGTTCCAGAGCGGCGGACCGGGCGCACCGGCGCTGTATCTGCTCGACGGCATGCGTGCCCGTGAGGACAACAGCGGCTGGGACATCGAGCTCCCGACGTTCGAGTGGTTCCTGAACTCGGGCATCTCCGTGGTCATGCCGGTCGGCGGCCAGTCCAGCTTCTACACCGACTGGTACAAGCCGGCGTGTGGCAGCAAGGACGGTGGCTGCAAGACGTACAAGTGGGAGACCTTCCTGACCCAGGAGCTGCCGCAGTGGCTGGCGGCCAACCGCGACGTCAAGCCGACCGGCAGCGCCGTGGTCGGTCTGTCGATGGCCGGTTCGTCCGCGCTGATGCTTTCGGCCCGCCACCCGGACCAGTTCATCTACGCGGCCTCGCTGTCGGGCACGTTGAACCCGTCCGAGGGCTGGTGGCCGATGCTGATCGGTGTCTCGATGGGTGACGCCGGTGGCTACAAGGCCGACGACATGTGGGGCAAGACCGGTGACCCGGGCAACGCCTGGAAGGCCAACGACCCGACCGAGAACGTCGCGACCATCGCCAACAACGGCACCCGGATCTGGGTGTACTGCGGTAACGGCAAGCCGGGCGAGCTCGGTGGCTCCGATATCCCGGCCAAGTTCCTCGAGGGCTTCGTCTGCCGGACCAACTCCACCTTCCAGGAGAAGTACATCGCGGCCGGTGGCAAGAACGGCGTGTTCAACTTCCCGCAGAGCGGTACCCACGCCTGGGCCTACTGGGGCCAGCAGCTGCAGGCCATGAAGCCTGACCTGCAGCGCGTGCTGGGCGCCACCCCGACCGCCTGATCCGGCGGTAGGCGGCGAACCAACGCTGACAGTACTGACGGCGGCGCTCCCCTCACGGGGACGCCGCCGTCAGTCGTTTCCAGCGTCGGGTGAAGCGGCGATGTGGTTCACTACAACCCGGGTTACGTGTGTGGGGGCACATCTGGGACCGACCGGCAGCAGGAGAGGTTGATGATGAGACGTGCGTTGAGCCTGACGCGGGCGATGCTGCTGGCCCTGCTGGCGCCGGTGCTCGGTGCCGGTCTGTGGGCCGTGTCCGCGACGACGGGCGCACCGGCTCGGGCTGACGGAGTCGAATACCTCATGGTGCCTTCGGCGGCGATGGGCCGCGACATCCCGGTGGCGTTCCAGGGCGGCGGCCCCCATGCGGTGTTCCTGCTCGACGCGTTCAACGCCGCACCCGACGTCAGCAACTGGGTCAACGCCGGGCACGCCATGACGACGCTGGCGGGCCGCGGTATCTCGGTGGCCGCGCCGGCCGGCGGCGCCTGGAGCCTGTACACCAACTGGGAGCAGGACGGCAGTAAGCAGTGGGAGACGTTCCTGTCCGCGGAGCTGCCGGACTGGCTGGCCGCCAACAAAGGCCTGGCCCCGAACGGGCACGGCATCGTCGGCGCCGCACAGGGCGGCACCGCGGCGGTGACCCTGGCCGCATTCCATCCCGACCGGTTCCGGTTCGCCGGGTCGCTGTCGGGTTTCCTGACTCCGTCGGCCACCACGATGAACGGTGCGATCACCGCGGGTCTGGCCCAATTCGGCGGCGTCGACAGCTATGGCATGTGGGGAGCCCCACAGCTGGGCCGCTGGAAGTGGCATGACCCCGACGTGCACGTGCAGTTGCTCGCCGATGCCAACACCCGGCTGTGGGTGTACAGCCCGGCCACGCTCACGTGTAGCGACCCGGCCGCGATGATCGGCGTCTGCGATCAGGCCCAGGGCAGCAACCGGGCGTTCTACCAGCACTACCGGGCCGTCGGCGGCAGCAACGGCCACTTCGACATCCCGGCCTCCGGTCAGCATGACTGGGGTAGCTGGGCCCCGCAGCTCGCCTACATGTCGGGTGAATTGGTCGCCACCATCAAGTAGCCGTCCGGGCAGGCCGCCGTAGTGACCAGAATCAACTGCGCCGGGGCACATTTCACCAGCCGGTACGGTGGAAGCGTGCAGCACACGGTACGGTCGGCCACCCTGGTGGTAGCGGTGTCCGCTGCGTCGTTGCTCACGGGCTGCGATGCGGGCGGTGACATCATGGCGCCCCTCGTGTTGCCCACGTCCCAGGTCGGCGGGGCGCAGCCGCAGGCGGTGTCCGCGCAGCAGGGCCGTACCGGCCGGGTGGCCATCACGTCCCAGCAGCACGTCTATCTCGATGAGCTCAAGGCCGCGGGCATCGATCCGTCCAGTGAGCTGCTGGCATTGTCGATCGGCTCGTACGTGTGCCAGGCCCGCGCTGCGAAGCAGGGCGAGCAGGCGGTGCGGGATTTCGTCCTGCCCCTGGTGCGCAGTGATGTGCGCGACGCGCACTCCGGCCGGGCCGCGCCGAGCGCCGCCGAGATCGATGCCGCCGCCACCGATTACATCCGTATCGCCACCGAACATCTCTGCTGACCGCAGACCACCCAGCCCGTACGCGAGGAGCCCGAGTAACCCATGGCAAAAAACGCCGGCCGCAGGAAGCGTCACCGCGTCCTGGCCCTGATAGCCGCTGCGGCAATGGCCCTCGTGGTGGTGCTGGTGGTCGCGGTCGTGGTGATCATCCTGCGTCGTCCGGAGACCCCGTCGGCCCCGCCTTCGGCCGAACCCCCGGCGGGCGTGCCCGGCGGCCCGTCGACGACGCGTAAACCGCGACCGGAGTTCCAGTCCGCGGACTGCCCCGACGTGATGATGGTCTCGATCCCGGGAACCTGGGAGTCCTCGCCCACCGACGACCCGTTCAACCCGACGCAGTTCCCGATGTCGTTGATGTCCAACATCACCCGGCCGTTGGCCGAGCAGTTCGGCCGGGACCGCCTCGAGGTGTACACCGTCCCCTACACCGCCCAGTTCCACAACCCGTTCTCCGCCGACAAGCAGATGTCCTACAACGACAGCCGGGCCGAGGGCATGCGCACCGCGGTCAAGGCGATGACGGAGATGAACGACCGTTGCCCGCTGACCAGCTATGTGATCGCCGGGTTCTCGCAGGGTGCGGTGATCGGCGGGGATCTGGCCAGCGACATCGGTAACGGTCGTGGTCCGGTCGACGAGGACCTGGTGCTCGGGGTGACGTTGATCGCCGACGGTCGACGCCAGCTCGGTGTCGGGCAGGACATCGGCCCCAACCCGCCGGGCCAGGGTGCCGAGATCACGCTGCACGAGGTGCCGGTGCTGTCCGAGATGGGGCTGACCATGACGGGTCCGCGCCAAGGAGGCTTCGGGGCACTCGACAAGCGGACCAACCAGATCTGCGGCAAGGGCGATCTGATCTGTTCGGCGCCCGAGGAAGCGTTCTCGATCTTCAATCTGCCCAAGACGTTGGAGACGCTGTCGGGCAGCGCGGCCGGACCGGTGCACGCGCTGTACAACACCCCGCAGTTCTGGGTGGAGAACGGACAGACCGCCACACAGTGGACGCTGAACTGGGCCAAGGACCTGGTGGAGAACGCGCCGCATCCCAAGCACGGCTGATCGCGCCGCGCCGGATTTGTCCGGGACCATCACGGTCCCCTAACATTAAGAGAAAAATAAGAGCTTTGCGCGTCCGTCGCGGGTTGTATGTATTCATCAGGTGATCCGTGGGTCCGGAGCGCGCCCGGTACGATCGTCCGGGTTTGGGTACGTACCGGCCGCCGAGTGGCTGCGACGCACCGCCAGTGACGTGCGACAACGCGACGAGTACGGCTCTGACAGGAGAGTTTTAAATGCCGTTCATCAATCCGTTCATCAAGGACGGTCAGATCAAGTTCCCTGACGGCGCCAGCATCGTCGAACACGTCGAGCGCTGGGCCAGGGTCCGTGGTGACAAGCTGGCATACCGCTTCCTGGACTTCTCCACCGAGCGGGACGGCGTCGCCCGCGACCTGACCTGGGCGCAGTTCAGTGCCCGCAACAAGGCCGTGGCCGCCCGGCTTCAGCAGGTCACCCAGCTCGGTGACCGCGTCGCGATCCTGTGTCCGCAGAACCTCGACTACCTCGTCGCCTTCTTCGGCGCGCTCTACGCCGGCCGCATCGCGGTGCCGCTGTTCGACCCGTCCGAGCCGGGCCACGTCGGCCGTCTGCACGCCGTGCTGGACAACTGCCACCCGTCGGCGATCCTGACCACCACTGAGGCCGCCGAGGGTGTGCGCAAGTTCTTCCGCAGCCGGCCGGCCAACCAGCGTCCCCGCGTGATCGCCGTCGACGCGGTGCCCGACGACGTCGCCGCCACGTGGGTCAAGCCGGATCAGCCCGACGAGACCACCATCGCCTACCTGCAGTACACCTCGGGATCGACCCGTATCCCGACCGGTGTGCAGATCACCCACCTGAACCTGGCCACCAACGTTGTGCAGGTGGTCGAGGCGCTCGAAGGCGAAGAGGGTGACCGCGGCCTGTCCTGGCTGCCGTTCTTCCACGACATGGGATTGATCACCGCGCTGCTGGCGCCGATGATCGGCCACTACTTCACCTTCATGACCCCGGCCGCCTTCGTGCGTCGTCCGGAACGCTGGATCCGTGAGCTGGCCCGCAAGGAAGGTGACACCGGCGGCACCATCTCGGTGGCGCCGAACTTCGCCTTCGACCATGCGGCAGCTCGCGGTGTCCCGAAAGATGGTGAGTCGGGGCTGGATCTCTCCAACGTCAAGGCCGTCCTCAACGGCAGCGAGCCGATCTCGGCGGCCACCGTGCGCCGCTTCAACGAGGCGTTCGGGCCGTTCGGCTTCCCGCCCAAGGCCATCAAGCCGTCCTACGGTCTGGCCGAGGCCACGCTGTTCGTCTCCACCACCCCGAGCTCGGAAGAGCCGAAGATCATCACGGTCGACCGCGACGAGCTCAACAACGGACGCATCGTCGAGGTCGCCTCGGATTCCCCCAAGGCCGTGGCCCAGGCCTCGGCCGGCAAGGTCGGGGTGGACGAGTGGGCCGTCATCGTCGACGCCGAGAGCGCGACCGAGCTGCCCGACGGCCAGGTCGGCGAGATCTGGATCAGTGGCCAGAACATGGGCACCGGCTACTGGGACAAGCCCGAGGAATCTCGCCTCACATTCCAGAACATCCTCAAGTCGCGTACCAGCCCGTCGCACGCCGAGGGTGCCGCCGACGACGCCACCTGGGTGCGCACCGGCGACTACGGCGCGTTCTACGACGGTGACCTCTACATCACCGGCCGCGTCAAGGATCTGGTGATCATCGACGGCCGTAACCACTACCCGCAGGACCTGGAGTACTCGGCACAGGAGGCCAGCAAGGCTGTCCGCACCGGGTACGTGGCGGCCTTCTCGGTGCCGGCCAACCAGCTGCCCGACGAGGTGTTCGAGAACGCGCACTCGGGCCTGCACCGCGACCCCGACGACAGCTCCGAGCAGCTGGTGATCGTGGCCGAGCGCGCCCCCGGCGCGCACAAGCTCGAGGTCGGCCCGATCACCGACGACATCCGGGCCGCGATCGCGGTGCGCCACGGCGTCACGGTGCGCGATGTGCTGTTGACCGCCGCGGGCGCGATCCCACGTACCTCCAGCGGCAAGATCGGCCGCCGGGCCTGCCGCTCGGCCTACCTCGACGGGTCGCTGCGCAGCGGCAAGATCGCCAACGCGTTCCCCGACGAGACCGACTGAGCTCCACCAGGCATTCGCTGCCCGGCGCCCCTGCACGACGAAGGTGACTTTGAACATGGATGACACCCAGAGCAATTCGAATCTTCCAGAAGGCACCGGGGCGCCGGAGTCGCGCCCTGACCTGACGGTCAACGAGATGCGCGAGTGGCTGCGCAAGGCGGTGGCCAACGCCACCGGGCAGTCGCCGGACGCGATCGACGAGACCACGCCGTTGATCGAGCTGGGCCTGTCCTCGCGCGACGCGGTGGCCATGGCCAGCGACATCGAGGACCTCACCGGTGTGACGTTGACGGCCACCGTGCTGTTCCGGCACCCGACCATCGAGTCGTTGGCCACGGTGATCATCGAGGGCGAACCCGAACCCGAGGACACCGGCGATGAGGACTGGTCCCGCGAACGCGATGTGGAAGACATTGCGATCGTCGGCGTGGCCACCCGGTTCCCGGGTGACCTGAACACCCCGGACCAGATGTGGGAAGCCCTGCTGGCCGGCAAGGACTGCATCACCGACCTGCCCGAGGGCCGGTGGGAGGAGTTCCTCGACGAACCGAGGATCGCCGAACGCGTCGGCAAGGCCCGCACCCGTGGTGGCTACCTGTCCGACATCAAGGGTTTCGACTCCGAGTTCTTCGCGCTGTCGAAGATGGAAGCCGACAACATCGACCCGCAGCAGCGCATGGCGCTGGAGCTGACCTGGGAAGCGTTGGAGAACGCCCGGATTCCGGCGTCGAGTCTGCGCGGCGAGAGCGTCGGGGTGTACATCGGCAGCTCCACCAACGATTACAGCTTCCTGGCGATGAGCGATCCGTCGATCGCCCACCCTTACGCCATCACCGGCACCGCCAGCTCGATCATCGCCAACCGGGTGTCCTACTTCTACGACTTCCGCGGCCCCTCGGTGGCGGTGGACACCGCGTGCTCGAGCTCGCTGGTCGCCGCCCACCAGGGGGTGCAGGCGCTGCGCTCGGGTGAGGCCGATGTCGCGGTGGTCGGTGGCGTCAACGCGCTGATCACCCCGCTGGTGACGGTCGGCTTCGACGAGGTCGGTGGCGTACTGGCGCCGGACGGCCGGATCAAGTCCTTCTCCTCGGACGCCGACGGCTACGCCCGCTCCGAGGGCGGCGGCATGCTGGTGCTCAAGCGGGTCTCCGACGCCCGCCGGGACGGCGACCAAATCCTGGCCGTCATCGCCGGTAGCGCGGTCAACCACGACGGCCGGTCCAACGGCCTGCTCGCCCCGAATCCCGATGCGCAGGAAGCGGTTCTGCGCAAGGCGTACAAGGACGCCGGGATCAACCCGCGCAGCGTCGACTACATCGAGGCACACGGCACCGGCACTATCCTGGGTGATCCGATCGAGGCCGACGCGCTGGGTCGGGTGGTCGGCCGCGGCCGCGACGCGGACAAGCCCGCTCTGCTGGGTGCGGTGAAATCGAACCTGGGCCACCTGGAATCGGCGGCCGGTGCGGCCAGCCTGGCCAAGATGGCGTTGTCGCTGCAGCACGGCAAGCTGCCGCCGTCGATCAACTACGCCGGGCCCAACCCGTACATCGACTTCGACAAGGAACACCTCAAGGTCAACGACACCGTCTCGGACTGGCCGCGTTACAGCGGCCACGCCGTCACCGGGGTGTCCGGCTTCGGCTTCGGCGGGGCCAACGCGCACCTGGTGCTGCGCGAGGTGCTGGCCTCGGATCTCGTTGAGCCCGAGCCGGTTTCGGAGCCGACGGAGGACAAGTCGGCTTCCGACGGCGCCGACGCCGTGTACGTCGGTGGGGTGCGGATGGACGAGTACGGCGAGTTCATTCACGACGAAGATGAATCGGGTGGCGGCGATGGCGAATACCCCGCGTATGACGAGGAGAATTACGAACTCCCCGGCCTGACCGACGAGGCCAAGCGGCTGATCGAGGCGGCCCGCGCCGAGCTGGCCGCTGCCGACGCCGAGAACCCCGTCAAAAAGGTTGTGCCGCTGGCGGTCTCGGCGTTCCTGAGCTCGCGCAAGAAGGCCGCGGCGGCGGAGCTGGCCGATTGGATCGACAGTGAAGAGGGCCGGGCGTCGTCGCTGGAATCCATCGGGCGCTCGCTGTCGCGCCGCAACCACGGCCGGTCGCGGGCCGTGGTGCTGGCCCATGACCATGACGAGGCGATCAAGGGCCTGCGGGCCGTCGCCGAAGGCAAGCAGCATCCGAGCGTGATCTCGTCGGATGGGCCGGTGACCAACGGCCCGGTGTGGGTGCTTGCCGGTTTCGGTGCGCAGCACCGCAAGATGGGCAAAGAGCTGTACCTGCGCGAGCCGGTCTTCGCCGAGTGGATCGACAAGGTCGATGCACACATTCAGGACGAGCGCGGGTACTCCATCGTCGAGCTGATCCTCGACGACGCGATCGACTACACCAACGAGACCTGCGAATACCCCATCGAAGTGGTCCAGACGGTGATCTTCGCCATCCAGGTCGCGCTCGGTGAGTTCCTCAAGGCTCACGGCGCCAAACCCGGTGCGGTGGTGGGTCAGTCGCTCGGTGAGGCGGCCGCGGCCTACTTCTCCGGCGGCCTGTCACTGGCCGACGCCACCCGCACCATCTGCTCGCGTGCGCACCTGATGGGTGAGGGCGAGGCGATGCTGTTCGGCGAGTACATCCGGCTGATGGCCTTGGTCGAGTACTCGGCCGACGAGATCAAGACGGTGTTCGCCGACTACCCGGGCCTTGAGGTGTGCGTGTACGCCGCCCCGACCCAGACCGTGATCGGCGGTCCGCCCGAGCAGATCGACGCGATCATCGCCCGGGCCGAAGCCGAGGGCAAGTTCGCCCGCAAGCTGCAGACCAAGGGCGCCAGCCACACCCAGCAGATGGACCCGCTCCTCGGTGAGCTGTCCGCGGAAATCCAAGGCATCGAAGCGCATCCGCTGCAGACGGCGTACTTCTCCACCGTGCACGAGGGCAAGCTGATCCGCGCCGGCGCTGAGCCGATCCACGATGTGGAGTACTGGAAGAAGGGCCTGCGGCACAGCGTCTACTTCACCCACGGCATCCGCAATGCGGTGGACAACGGACACACCACGTTCCTGGAGCTCGCGCCGAACCCCGTGGCGCTCATGCAGGTTGGGCTGACCACCGCGTCGGCCGGATTGCATGACGCGCAGCTGATCCCGACCCTGGCCCGCAAGCAGGACGAGGTCACCTCGATGGTGACGGCCATGGCGCACCTCTTCGTGCACGGCCACGATCTGGATTTCCGGACGCTGTTCCCGCGTCGTTCGACCGGCCTGGCCGGTGCGCTGGACTTCGCGAACATCCCGCCGACGAAGTTCAAGCGCAAGCCGCACTGGCTGGAGGCGCACTTCACCGGTGACAGCTCGGCCGTCATGCCCGGCAACCACGTCGCGACGCCGGACGGCAAGCACGTCTGGGAGTACGTGGGCAAGGACACCGATCTGGCCGCGCTGGTGAAAGCCGCTGCCGCGCAGGTGCTTCCGGATGCCAAGCTGACGGCGTCCGAGCAGCGCGCGGTGCCCGCCCAGGGGTCGCGCCTGGTTACCACGCTGACCCGACATCCGGGTGGCGCCTCGGTGCAGGTGCATGCCCGGATCGATGAGAGTTTCACTCTGGTCTACGACGCGATCGTGACCCGTGGTGGTGCGGCCACGGCCCTGCCCACCGCGGTCGGCGCCGGTGTTGTCGCCGAACAGGTTTCGGCTGCACCGGCCCTGGCCGAGCCGGAACCCGAGGATGATGCGGAGATTCTGTCCGACAACCTCACCAAGGGCGCCGGCATGGGCGCCGGCTTCGAGAAGTGGTCGCCGGATTCCGGTGAGACCGTCGCGCAGCGACTGGGCACCATCGTCGGCGCGGCCATGGGTTACGAACCCGAGGACCTGCCGTGGGAGGTGCCGCTGATCGAGCTGGGCCTGGATTCTCTGATGGCGGTGCGGATCAAGAACCGCGTCGAGTACGACTTCGACCTGCCGCCGATCCAGCTGACGGCGGTCCGCGACGCCAACCTGTACAACGTCGAGGAATTGATCAAGTACGCGATCGAGCACCGCGACGAGGTCGATCAGATCGCCGAGTCCCAGAAGGGCAAGACGGCCGAGGAGATCGCCGCCGAGCAGTCCGAGCTGTTGGGTGGGGCGTCCACGGTGGCCGAGCTGGAGGCCAAGTTGGCCGAGGCGAGCGGAGCGACGGGGGAGGACGGTGGGCCGGACCCGGCTGCCGAGGCGGACGCCACCGAAGGTCTGGAGATCCCCCCGGCGCCCACCGATCCGAGTGGCCCGGCGATCCCGGCTCCGCCGTCGGATCCGTCGGGACCGTCGGCTCCGGTCGGCCCCAGCAAGGCCACCGCGGCCGCGGCCGCGGCCAAGGTGCTGACCCAGGAGGCGGTCACCGAGGCGCTGGGTGCCGACGTGCCCCCGCGTGATGCGGCCGAGCGGGTCACCTTCGCCACGTGGGCCATCGTCACCGGCAAGTCGCCGGGCGGCATCTTCAACGAGCTGCCGTTGGTCGATGTCGAGACCGCGACGAAGCTGTCCGAGCGGCTCTCTGAGCGTGCCGAGGGCACCGTGACGGTCGATCAGGTCCGGGCGGCCAAGACCATCGAAGAGCTGTCGACGATCGTGCGCGATCAGCTCGAAGAGGGTGTGGTCGATGGATTCGTGCGTACGTTGCGGGCACCGAAACAAGGCGGCTCGCAGGTGCCGCTGTTCGTGTTCCATCCGGCCGGTGGATCCACGGTCGTCTACGAGCCGTTGATGAAGCGCCTGCCCGCCGACACCCCGGTGTACGGCATCGAGCGAGTCGAGGGCTCGATCGAGGAGCGCGCGGCCGAGTACGTGCCCAAACTGCTGGAGATGCACAAGGGTCCGTTCATCCTGGCCGGCTGGTCACTGGGCGGGGCGCTGGCCTATGCCTGTGCCATCGGCCTCAAGCAGGCCGGCGCCGATGTCCGTTTCGTCGGGCTGATCGACTGCGTGCGCCCCGGTGAGCCGATCGATCAAAGCCAGGCCGGCATGCGGGCCCGCTGGGACCGCTACGCCCGGTTCGCCGAGCGCACCTTCAACGTCGAGGTTCCCGAGATCCCCTACGAGGAGCTGGAGAAGCTCGACGACGAGGGCCAGGTGAAGTTCGTCCTGGAGGTCGTCGCGCAGAGCGGCGTGCAGATCCCCGGCGGGATCATCGAGCATCAGCGCACGTCGTACCTGGACAACCGGGCGCTGGACACCATCGAGATCCAGCCCTACGACGGCCACGTCACCCTCTACATGGCCGACCGGTACCACGATGACGCCATCGTGTTCGAGCCCGCGTACGCCACCCGTAAGCCCGACGGCGGCTGGGGTGACTACGCCTCGGATCTGGAGGTCGTGCACATCGGGGGTGAGCACATCCAGGCGATCGACGAGCCGTACATTGCCAAGGTCGGTGCCCACCTGAGTGAGGCGATCAACCGTATCGAGAGCGAAGCGACAATGTCGACTGCGGAGAGCGAGAGCAAGTGACGAACAAGACCACCGCTGAACTGCTGGCGGAGCTCCGCGAGAAGCTGGAGATCGCTGCCGATCCGGGCGACGAGAAGGCCAAGGCCCGTCGGGACAAGAAGGGAATTCCGTCCGCGCGGGCCAGGATTCACGCTCTGCTCGACCCGGGCAGCTTCCTGGAGATCGGCGCTCTGGCCAAGACACCGGGGGATCCGAACGCGTTCTTCGGCGACGGCGTTGTGACCGGGCACGGCACCATCAACGGTCGTCCGGTCGGTGTGTTCAGCCACGATCAGACGGTGTTCCAGGGCTCGGTCGGTGAGATGTTCGGCCGCAAGGTGGCCCGGCTGATGGAGTGGGTGGCCATGGTGGGCTGCCCCATCATCGGCATCAACGACTCCGCCGGCGCCCGTATCCAGGACACCGCGACCTCGCTGGCCTGGTACGCCGAGCTCGGCCGCCGGCACGAGATGCTGCGCGGGCTGGTTCCCGAGATCTCGCTGATCTTCGGCAAATGCGCCGGCGGCGCGGTCTATTCGCCGATCCAGACCGACCTGCTGGTGGCCGTGCGCGATCAGGGCTACATGTTCATCACCGGTCCGGACGTGATCAAGGACGTCACCGGCGAGGAGGTCACCTTCGACGAGCTCGGCGGTGCCGATGTGCAGGCCCAGCGCGGCAACATCCACAAGGTGGTCGAGTCGGAGGCCGCGGCCTACCAGTACGTGCGCGACTACCTGAGCTTCCTGCCGTCGAACCACTTCGACAATCCGCCGATCATCAATCCCGGCCTGGAGCCGGAGATCACGCCGCACGATCTTGAGCTGGATTCCATCGTGCCGGACGCCGACAACATGGCCTACGACATGCACGAGATCCTGCTGCGGATCTTCGACGACGGCGATGTCTTCGAGATCGCCGATCAGCGCTCGCCCGAGCTGATCACCGCATTCGCCCGGGTGGACGGTCACCCGGTCGGGGTGGTCGCCAACCAGCCGATGAACATGTCGGGGGCCATCGGCAACGAGGCCTCGGACAAGGCGGCCAGCTTCATCCGCTTCTGCGACTCCTACAACCTGCCTTTGGTTTTCGTGGTCGACACCCCCGGCGCCATGCCGGGTGTGGCCGAGGAGACCGGCGGCATCATCAAGCGTGGTGGCCGGTTCTTCAACGCCATCGTCGAGGCCGACGTGCCGAAGGTGACCGTGATCATCCGCAAGGCCTACGGCGGCGGGTATGCGGTGATGGGTTCCAAGCAGCTGACGGCCGACTTGAACTATGCCTGGCCCACCGCGCGCATTGCGGTGATCGGTGCCGAAGGGGCGGCACAGCTGCTGGTCAAGCGGTTCCCGGATCCGACCGCGCCGGAGGTGCAGAAGATCCGCGCGGACTTCATCAAGGGCTACAACGACAACATGGCCACGCCGTGGATCGCGGCCGAGCGCGGGTACATCGACGGCGTCATCCAGCCGCACGAGACCCGCTTGCTGCTGCGCAAGTCGCTGAAGCTGTTGCGGGACAAGCAGAACGGTCCCAAGGTTCAGCGCAAGCACGGCCTGCTGCCGCTGTAGTTTGCCTCGGCCGACAATCGCACAGCCTTACTCACAAGCGTGTAATTCGTTTGCACACCTGCTGACCACGAGCGACGCCCCGCCTGGGAAAATTTATCCACAAGTTATCCACAGGCGGCGGGAGTTGGCTGGGCGCTCAGTTGGCTAGGCTGACGGTGAAGGGGGCGCCGATGGGTACGGCAGTAGTGGTGGGCAGTGGACCGAACGGACTTGCGGCCGCCATCGTGTTGGCCCGCGCGGGTCACGAGGTCACCGTGCTGGAGGCCGCCGACGAGATCGGCGGGGGAGTGCGCTCCGGCACTCTCGAGGGCGTCGTGGTCGATCATTGCGCGGCGATCCACCCGATGGCCGTCGCCTCGACATTCCTGGCCGACCTCGAGCTGGAGCGGCACGGATTGCGTTGGCGCTGGCCCGAAATCGACTGTGCCCATCCGCTTGACGACGGTGGCGCCGGTCTGCTGTACCGCAGTGTCGAGCAGACGGCGGCCGGGCTCGGCATCGACGGCCCACGCTGGCGGGCGGTGTTCGCTGGCCCGTCGGCCCGATTCGACACCCTGGCCGACGACGTCATGGGCCCGCTGCTGCGCATCCCGGCGCACCCATTGGCGTTGGCCCGATTTGGTGCCCCCACAGTTCTGCCCGCGGCGGTGTTCGCGCGCATCTTCCGGACTCCGGCTGCCCGGGCGTTGTTCGGCGGCGTTGCGGCCCATACGTTCCGGCCGCTGCACTACCCGATGACCTCGGCGATCGGGCTGGGCATCGTGACCGCCGGGCACCGGCACGGCTGGGCTGTGGCCGAGGGTGGTTCTCAAGCGATCACCAACGCGCTGGCGTCAGTGCTGGCCGAGCTCGGTGGCAAAATCCACACCGGGACCGCGATCACCAGTGCGGCCCAACTGCCCCAAGCCGACATCACCATGTTCGATCTCGTTCCGACGGCGGTCGCCGACATCCTCGGTGACCGGATGCCGCGTCGGGCGGCCCGCGGCTACCGCCGATTCCGCTACGCCCCCGGCGCTTTCAAGGTCGACTTCGCGATCCGCGGCCCGGTGCCGTGGACGAACCCGGACGTGGGCCGGGCCGGCACCGTGCATCTGGCCGGTGACTTCGACGAGATCGCGGCCACCGAACGTGACATCCATGCCGGACGCATGCCGCGTCGGCCGTTTGTTCTGGTGGGCCAGCAGTATGTGGCCGACCCTGGGCGTTCGGCCGGTGACATCAATCCGATCTACGCCTATGCCCATGTGCCGCACGGGTTTACCGGCGACGCCACCGCGGCCATCATCGCGCAGTTCGAACGGTTCGCGCCCGGGTTTGCCGATCGGATCGTCGGCACCGCCGTGCGATCGACCACTGAGCTGTCGGTGTACAACCCCAATTACGTCGGCGGCGACATCTGCACCGGCGCCAAGGACATCCGTCAGTTGACGTTCGGGCCGCGGATCACCTTGGCGCCCTATGACGTCGGCATCCCGGGCATGTACATCTGCTCGGCGGCCACCCCGCCCGGTCCGGGCGCGCACGGCATGTGCGGCGCCCATGCCGCGACTCGGGCGCTGGCGCAGCTGCGCACCCGCTAGACACAGCGCCGATTTCCACCGCAGGGCTGCGATATTCGCGTCGCAACAACCCTGAGGTGGAAACCGGCGGTGGTGAGGCTACGGCTTGATGCGGATCTTCCCCGGCGTGTAGAGCCCGGAATGCGTTGCGGTGCCCAGCTCGATCTCGGCCGGCGTCGCGTCGACGATCGTGTCGAACTTACGCAGCGAGCCCCAGTCCCGGCCCCAGTCCTTATTCAGGTAGGTGGCCATCACATGCTGGCGCAACAGAAGGTCACTGATGCCCAGCAAGCCGCCGTTGATGCCGTCCTCCCAGGTGTCGGTGTCCTTCATCTTGGCGTTGTAGTCCGGGGTGATACGGAACTTCGGCACCTCGGTGACGCCGTTGGCGTGCAACATGGGCTGCTGGCACGGGAAGGCCAGGCCGACCGCCCAGTCCATCAGCACCGGCTGCTCGGAGCCGACGTACTCCTGGACGGTCTTGACCTCGGGCACCCGGGGCGGGGTGACCGCGATCCAGTCCCCGAGAGACAGCGACTTGTCCTCGGCGACGACCCGGACATACGTTGCGTCCGACGGGATCTCGTCGCGGTCGAACCGAAGGTTGCGCCAGGAGGGGATGGGGCCCAGGTCGTAGGGCACCACGCGACCGGCCGGCACCGGCGCGCCGTCGGGACCGGTGCGCCCGTACTCCAGCTCGACGGCCTGGCCCTCGGTGCGGCCGTTGAAGATGCTGTTGCCGGTGATTGTCCCGGCCGCGGTGACCACGACCAGCGGATGAGCGTCGTCGCGTGCGGGCAGTTGGTACCACGCCGAGGTGAGCTTGCTCTCCTGCTGGGCGGGGCCCTCGACGTAGCTGCCGGCCAGCGGCACACGCGCGGGATCGAGTCCGTAAGGCAGGGGAACGGTCGATCCGTTCACGCCCGGCGTCTTCAGCTCGACCGGTGCATCCCAGTCGGCATCGATGCCCGGCATCGGCACGGTGATCCGGATCGCCTCGGCGACAATGTGATCCGGAACGCCGTTGGGCGTGAACCCGGTCGGCGCAGCACCGCCCAGCGGACCCAGCGGACCGTAGTCGCCCGGTACGGGGGTGAGGAATCCGGCGTTGGTGTCCGGTTCGACGAGGACGTCGTCGGCCAGGCCGCAGCCGCCGGCGAAGGCCCGCAGGTTCGACGAGGCATTGGAGTAGGTGCCCTCCTGCCGCACCACCCCGTAGAGCATCGAGCCGACGAACACCACCACCATGAGGCCGGCGGCCAGCGGCACCGGCGCGGCGGTCAGCGCGCGGGTCAACCGCCCCTCGGCCGAGGGGCGCAGGTGTAGCCAGTAGGCCCACAGGGCGGCGATGACGAACAGCGCAAAGAAGATGGCGCTGACCGTGATTCCGCCGATGTTGGGCTTGTCGTTGTTGAACGGCACGCCGTAGCTGGATACGTACCACCAGCCGTTGGTGCTGGCGAAGCACAGGGCGAGCACGAACAACACCGCCGAGGTGAAGGCCATCCGGTTGCGTGCCGAGCGCAGCACCGCAGGCCCGGCCAGCACCGTGACCACCGCGGCCATCGCGGCACCCACCGCGGCGAACAGGCCGAAGTGGTGCACCCACTTGGTGGGGGCGAACTGCAGGAAGAAGATCGTGGCGAAGATGATGCCCATCAGCCGCCAGACCGGGCCGCGGGCCACACCGGGAACCCGCTTGCGCCGCAACATGATGAACAGCGAGGCGAACAGGCTCAGCGCGGTGATGATGAAGCCGAACCGGCGCGACAGGGAGCCGTCCACGGTCGGCAGGATCAGGTAGTAGTAGCGCAGGTTCTCGGTGTACCACTCCTGTGCGGGCCCGATCGCGGTGCGAATCCTGGTGGCTTCCAACACGGTCGCGAAGGTCTGGTCGGCGAACACCACACACAGGATCACCGTGCCTGCGGCCAACAGTGGCAGCACCAGCGGCCACACGCCGAGGATGCGCCCGCGACGCACCAGGATGCGCAGCATCGGACGGCCGCCGGCCACCAGGGCGGCCACGGCGATCAGCCCGGTCGGCTGGATGCCGAGGGTGAACGCGGCCGAGATGATCGCCAGCGCAGCCGGAGTGAGCCGGCCGGAAATGATGGCCCGTTCGATCAGCACGTAGGTGATCAGCGCGCCGGTGGCGATCTGGCCTTCGGGACGCAGGCCGTTGTTGAACGGCATCCAGGCCGCCAGGAGCACCAGGCCCGCCGCCCACAGTGCCGGTTTCGAGGCGATCACCGCGGGCCCGAGACGCGGCAGCACCTCGCGGGACAGCAGCAGCCAGCACACCACTCCACACACCAGGTCAGGCAGCCGCATCCAGATGCTGGCGTCGCTGATGTGGGTCATCAGGGCCAGTACGTTGTAGTACCAGCCGAACGGATCCTCCGGGCTGCCGAACCACCGGAAGTAGTTCGACATGTAGCCGGCGTGGTCGGCCACCCGCGCCATCTGGAGTTGGTAGCCGTCGTCGGAGGAGTTGGCGCCGATGATGTGCCACAGTCCGAACCCGCCGACCACCACCACGTCGACCGCACTGAATGTGCGCCAGCGCGATGGGATCACGCGGTGCATCCGTCGCCCGTCGAGCCGGTCGAGGCGCCACA
Organism: Mycobacterium sp. E802; assembly: GCF_001666875.1. Taxonomy (NCBI): domain Bacteria; kingdom Bacillati; phylum Actinomycetota; class Actinomycetes; order Mycobacteriales; family Mycobacteriaceae; genus Mycobacterium; species Mycobacterium sp. E802. Next base: position 10,418 of record NZ_LZJD01000167.1, on the reverse strand, counting down.
ACGCCAGCACCGCGATCACGGTGGTGGCGATCCCGAGCAGGATCGCCAGCAGCTTCAGGACGGTGGGCTTGGAGGTGAACCGGGTGTCGAGCGTCGCCGAAAGCGAAAGGCCTTGTGGCGCCGGGCCACTGAGTTCGGTGAAGACTCCGACGATCTGCGGCCGCAGGTTCGGGTCGGCGAAGCCGGTGCGCATCTCTTTACCGTCGGTACCGGTCAACCCGACGAACGTGGCGAAGGTACCGTCCTCCGACGAGGTGATCTCGATGCGTTCACACGCGGCGGCTTTCTCCCGCGGCACGCTGGCGATCACCACGTTGCGGTCCGTGATGTCGACGCGCTTGCTGTTGACGTTGACGAACAACGCGTTGAGCGCGGCCTGCCTGCCTTCCTTGGGAGCGGTGCCCAGCACCATGGCCCCCTCGGGTGGAACCGACCGGATCACCTCACAGGGCACCGTGACCGACATGGTGGCCGGGGTCTGGGCGATCAGCGGTGCGGTGACGTTGTTCAGCTCGCCCTGTTGGGGCCAGTTGAGCGTCGCAGTGGTCTGCACCACCGGCAGCAGCGGTGTGGCCACCGCGCACAGAAAGCCGATGAGCCCGGCGATCATCGCGACCCAGCGGGCCACCTTCACGTCCTTGTCGGCGCGATGTTCACGCACGGTGGTGGTCATGGCAGGGCCCGGATCGGTCCGGGCCGGCTGAAGCCGAACACTCGCTGAGTTCCTTCATCGATGTTGGCGACGGGCGCCTGGCCGGGCGGCACCACCGGGTCGTATTTCTCGATCGAACCCCAGTCTCGATACCAGTCGTCACGGAGATACGTCGGGATGGTCGACGTGCGCAACAGTGCCTGGATGAAGAGGAAGGGGCCACCCTTCTGGGCGGACTGCCACATGTTCGACGACACCACCACTTGCTTGACGTTGGGAAGAATGCGGTATTCCGGCAGCTCGGCCACGCCGAGGTGTTCGGAGAAGGGGCGCTGGCAGGGGAAGTTCGCGGCGGTCGCGATGTCCATCAGCACCGGGGTCTGTGAGCCGAGGAATTCCTGCGCGGTCTGCAGGGTCGGCACCCGCGGCGGGGTGAATCCGAACCACTGGTCATCGCTCAGGTTCGGATCGTCGGCGACGATCCGGGCCACGTTGGCCTCCGGCGGCGCCCAGGCCAGCGGGAATCTCAGGTTGCGCCAGGCGTATTGGGCGAACACGTCGATCGGCTGGACCGAGTTGAGTGCCTCGAAGCTGCCGTCGGGGCGGTGCACGCCCCACTGCAACTTCAGGGACTGGCCGTAGTGGAACTCGTGTTCCTCGTCGTAGTACCAGATGGCGCCGGCTGCGGCGACCGTGACCAGCGGGCGGTCCGGGGTGCGGGGCGGCAGTTGGTACCAGGCCGAGGTGGCCTTGGCCGCGAGGGTGTTTTCCTTGTAGCTGCCCATCACCGGGGTGCGGGCGGGGTCGAGGCCGAACGGCAGGAACACCCGGGAGCCGTTGACGCCGACGGGTCCGTACCCGCCGCCGGTGCCCGCGGCGTACGCGATGCCGACGTTGGGTTTGTTGGGCGAGCCGTCGGAGTTGACGGTGCCCGGGTTGGCCACCACCGGCTTGGGCGGCTCCAGGGTGTCACTGATGCCGTTGGGGGTGAATCCGACCGGGTTCGCCCCACCCAGGGGCCCGTACTCACCGTAGGTCTGACCCGGAACCGGTTGCAGCATCCCGGCATTCGTATCGGCCTCGACGAGCACGTCGTCGGCCATAGCGCAGCTGTCCGCTGACAGCCCGGAGCTCAGCGCGCGCACGTTGGCCGCGGCGGTGGTGTAGACGGGATAGCGCTGGACGAAGCCCTTGGCCATCGACCCGACCTCGAGCACCACCATGATGACGGCGACCACGAGCAGCGGGGTGGAGGCCAGGACCCGGTTGCGCCGGGTGTTGGCCACCTCGGTGTGCCCGGCGTAGTCGATGCGGAAGTGCAGCCAGCCGGCCAGCACCGCGGTGACGATCGCCAGGAACAGGAACAGCGTGGTGACGGGTTGGCCGACGATCACCGGTTGACGGTCGAACCACGGCACCCCGTAGTTGCCGATGTAGAACCAGCCGTTGGTGCCGGAGGTGGCCCAGGCCAGGACGAACAGCAGCGCGGTGACGTAGAGCGCGAGGTTGCGTCGGCTGTGCAGGCCCACCAGCGCGAAAGCGAACGCCGTGACCGCGCCCAGCGCACCGGCCAACCCGGCGAAGGCACCGAACTGCACGGCCCACTTGGTCGGGGTGAAGGTGAGCAGCAGCAGACCCGCGGCGGTGGTGCCGAGCAGACGCCACACCGGCCCGCTGGCCAGCCCGGGGACCAGGCCCTTACGCAGCAGCACCGCGATCATGCCGAACAGACACAGCAGCATGATCAGCACGGCGAAGCGCCGGGTCAGCGAGCTGTCCACGGAATCTTCCACGGTGAGGAAGTAGTAGCGCAGGAATTCCTGGTACCAGGAGATGGTCGGGCCGACGGTGTATTTGATCCGGGCCGATTCGGCGACGGTGGCCAGCGTCTGGTCCCGGAACACCACGACGAACACGAGGGCGGCCGAGCCGGCCAGGGCAGCCACCGCGGGCAGGGCGAGACGCCGGCTCCGAATCACGCCCAGCACCGGGCGGGCCCCGATCAGCAGGGGCGCCAGCGCGATCAGGCCCTGCGGGGCCAGGGTGACGCTGAAGGCGGCGACGATGATGGCCAGACAGGTGGACCACAGGCGGCGGCTGGCGATCGTATTTTCCACGAGCGCCCACACCGCGAGCACACCGAAGGCGATCAGCGGTTCGGGGCGCAGGCCGTTGTTGAACGGCAGCCAGGCGGCCAGGAACACCGCCCCCGCGGTCCACATCGTGACGCGGTTGAGGGCGACGCGGCGGCCGAGCCGGGGCAGCACCCAACGGCTCAAGAGCAACCAGGTGCCGATGGCGGCCAGCGTTGCCGGCACCCGCATCCACACGCTCGCGGTGCTGATCGAGGCGAAGTGGGCCAGCACGGACTGATACCAGTCGAACGGGGCCTCGGTGGCGCCGAAGTAACGGAAGTAGTTGGCGGTGTAGCCGGCGTCGGCCGACACCCGCGCGATGGTCAGGTTGTAGCCGTCGTCCGAGGAGATGGCGCCGATCAGGTGCCACAGCACCAGGCCGCCGATGACGCCGATGTCGGCGATCCAGGTGGCGACCGGGACCTTGACGAACCGTCGCCACGCGCCGCGCACCCGATGGGTGCTCCGGCCGTCCAGCACGGCCAGCGCCACGATCGAGGCCACCACGCACAGCACGCCGAGGGCCATGACCAGCAGCTTGAGCGGGGTCGGTGAGGTGATGAAGCGGGTGTCGACGTCGACGCGGGCGCTCAACCCGGGCTGCGGCGCCACCTTCAGATCGGTGAACAGACCGGCGACCTGAGGCTTCTTCTCGACGGCCGCGGTGCCGGTGGCACCGGGGATGCCGATGAAGTCGGCGCCGACACCGCCGAGGTTGGCCCACACGTGCAGGGCGCTGCAGCCGCCGGCGGCGATCGCGTCGCGGGGGGCCACGGCGGCCACCGAGTCGCGGAAGGCGACCACCACGGTGTCGGCGTTGGCCCGCACGAACAGGCCGTTGCGGCTGGCGTCGATGCCGCCCGGCGGGATGGTGGAGAACACCAGACCGCCCGCGGCGGGCAGGGTCGCGATCGCGGTGCAGGGGATGGAGACGTCGAGCGACAGCGGCGCACCCGACACCAGCGGGGCCGTCACCGCGGTGATGTTGCCTTCGGCGTCGGTGCCCTGCGGCCACTGGATGGTCGCGGTGGTCTGCTTGACGGGCAGCAGTGGCACCAGGGCACACAGCACCACGCCCGCGATGCCCGCGATGACGGCGATCAGGCGTGCGATGCTCACAACACGGTCGGTTGGTTCATCGGAAGGCACGAGGCTCGATGTTATGCGACCCGTATGTGAACGCCCTTTTGCCCTACCGCGGGCTCAGCAGTGTTGTCCCAGCTGTGTCCTAACTGTGTCGCAGCGGAGCCGGGCTCCACAGTCCACTGCGGATCGCGGTGCCCAGGTCCAGACGGGCGGGTTCGGCGTCGGGATACCACGGTGTGAGCCGTTGCAACGATCCCCAGTCCCGGAACCAGTCGTCGCGCAGATAGGTCGGCACGCTCGACGGCCGCAGCAACAGTTCGGAGATGCCCAGCGGGCCGCCGCCCAGGTAGTCCATCACCGGGGAGTTGGCCTCGGCGCCGAAGCGGTCCGGCAGGATCCGCCACTTGGGCACCTCGGTGACGCCGTACTGGTGGCCGAACGGCCGCTGGCACGGGAACGCCAGGCCCACCAGCCAGTCCAGCAGGACAGGGTCGGACGAGCCGACGACCTCCTGCAGGGTCCGCAGCTGCGGGATGCGCGGCGGGGTCACCGCGATCCAGTGCTGGGGAGCCAGGTCGTCGTCGGAGGCGACCAACCGGATCTGGGTGGCCTCCCGCGGGATGGCCGCCATCGGGGCCCGCAGGTTGCGCCAGGCCGGGGCGGCGCCCACGTCGGCAAATCCGATGCCGCCGCCCGGCTTGTTCTCCGCGGCCTGCTCGTCGGTGGCGTACTGCACCACGACCTCGCCCGGATCGAAGCGGCCGGCGGCTGAGACCACCAGCAGCGGGCCGGCCTTGTCGCGGTCAGGGAGCCGGTACCAGGCCGAGCGCATGATGGCGGGCTGCTGGGTGCCGGCCCGCCAGCTGCCCAGCACCGGGGTGGTGGCGGGGTCGAGCCCGTAGGGCAGCCGGGCGCGTGATCCGTTGACGCCGGCGGCCGCGGTGGTGCCGCCTTCGGTGCCCACCTCGCTGCCCGTGACGGTGCCGGAGTCGCTGTCGGCGAAGTTGTCCGAGCCGGGCTGCTCCATCACCGGGTCGGCCGAGACGTCCGAAGGAATGCCGTTCGGGCCGAATCCCTGTGCGGTGACCGCGCCGAGCGCTTGACCGGGCGGCTCGCTGATGGGGGCCAACATGCCGGCGTTGGCGTTCTCCTCGACCATCACGTCGCTGGCCAGCCCGCAGGTCCTGCCGGTAAGTGCCTCCAGGTTGGAGCGGCCGACCGACCAGGCCGGGTATTGGTCGGTCATCGCCAAGGTCAGTGACACCACCTCGAACATCACCAGCACCCACGCCGCGATGGCCAGCGGTGACTGCACGATCCGTTGCCAGCGGCGCGTGGGGTCCGGCGACTTGTCCCGGCCGCTGAAGTGGAACCAGGCCGCCGCCAGCAGGGCCAGCACGGAGAGGCCCAGCAGCATGGTGGTGAACCCGAAGTGCCATTCGGGGAACGAGTTCGACCACGGCACACCGAAGTTGGAGACGTACCACCAGCCGTTGACGGTGGCGAACGACAGCGCCATCACGAACAGCACGAGCGCGGCGAACATCGACCGGTTGCGTCGGGACTTCATCGCCGCCGCGGTCACCGCGACGGCGGCGAGTGCGCCCAGGGAGCCGGCCAGCCCGGCGAACACACCGAAGTGGTGAGTCCATTTGGTCGGTGTGAACATCATCGCCAGGAACGAGATGATCGTGATGCCGATGATGCGCCGACTCGGGCCGGCGGCAGTGCCGGGGATGCGGCCCTTGCGCAGCGTCATCGCCACCGACACCGCCAGCGCCACCAGCAGGGTCAGCACCGCGAAGCGTCGCGCCACGGAACCGTCGGGGCTGGAGGTGAACAGGCGCGAATAACGGATGTGCTCGTCGAACCAGGCCAGGCTGGGGCCGACGGTGGACTTGAAGGAGCTGGCCTGGATCTCACCGGCCAGCGTCTGGTCGCGGAAGATCAGGATGATCGTCACGGTGCAGGCGGCCAGGATCGGCGCCAGCAGGGCCATGTGGCCGAAGCGTGAGGTATGCCGGGCCACAATGGTTTTCAGCGGCCCCACGGCCACCAGCAGCGCGCCGACGGCGGCGATGCCGGTGGGCCCGGAGAACAGGGTCAGCGCGCCGATGATGATCGCGACGGCCACCGGGAGCATGCGGTTGGTGGCCACGCCACGTTCCACCGAACACCAGGTCAGCAGGATGCCCAGGGCGATGATGGGTTCGGGGCGCAGGCCGTTGTTGAGCGGCAGCCAGAACGCCAGGAACATGCCCGCGGCGGTCCAGGCGGCGGCGCGGTTGGTCTTGACGGCGTGGCCCAAGCGGGGCAGCACCTCGCGACTGATCACCCACCAGCAGGCCAGCGCCATCACCAGCGTGGGCAGCCGCAGCCAGATGCTCGCGGTGGAGACGTGCGCCCACAGTGCCAGCAGGTCGTAATACCAGCCGAACGGGGCCTCCGGGGTGCCGAACCAGCGGTAGTAATTGGCCATGTAGCCGGCGTGCTCGGACACGCGGGCCATGGTCAGGATGTAGCCGTCGTCGGAGGTGTTGGCCCCGACGAAGTGCCACCACACCAGGACGGCGGTGACCAGTCCGTCCAGCGGTGTCATCGACCACCAGCGCGGCGGCAGGAAGCGGCGGTGCCGAACCCCGTCGGCTTTGTCGAGTACGTGCAGGGCGCCCAGCGCGATGACGGTCATCGCCACCCCGATGATCATCGCCAGCAGCTTGAGCAGCGTCGGGGCGCTGCTGTAGCGCGAGTCGATGGTGGCCGAGAACTTCAGGCCCTCGGGTGTGGGGCCGGACAGGTCGGTGAAGACGCCGACGATCTGCGGGCGGAAGTCGTACCCGCCGCGTTCCCCGCGCAACGGGGCGTCGGGGTCGTCGGTGGTGTCGTCGGCGGCGGCCTGGGTGAGCCCGACGAACTCACCGGTCACCTTGTCGGCGCGCGCGGTGAAGGTCAGGTACTGGCAGGCCGGGCTGAGCACCTGATCCAGCGGGGCGCTGACCACCGGGGTGTTGCGCACGATGACCAGCAGGTCGTTGTTGACCCGCTCGATCAGCAGACCGCGGTCGACGGCCTTGGGTGCCTGCTTGGGCACCGTGGAGAGGAGGACCGTGCGACTGCGGTTTTGCAGGTTGTCGGGCCCGGCCAGTCCGGCGGCGGCCTGGCACGGCACCGTGATGGTCAGGTCGGTGGCGACGTATCCGATCAGCGGCGCGTTGACGCTCTGCCAGGTGCCGTTCTGCGGCCAATTCAGTTCTGCGGTGGTCTGTTTGATCGGCAGCAACGGTGTTGCCACTGCCATCAGCACGCCGAGCAACCCGGCGACGATCGCGATGAGCCGCGCAGTCCGGTGGTTGCTGCCTGCGGTTTCCTGCGCTCCCGTCACGGGCTCTGATGCTATCGGCGTGTCCGCGCCGGAATTAATCGCCATCGGGAGTCGGCTTTCTGATCGCCAGGACGAAGGGGCCGATGTCGCTCACCTCGAAGCGTGGGTCGTCGAACAGTGCCGCGTCCAGCGCGACGTGGTAGCGGCGCACGTTGGGTTGGTTGGGGTAGACGTCCGAGGCCAGCCGCAGGGTGTAGGTGTCGTTCGCGCCGTGGCGCATCAGGAATACGGTCGGCGCTTTCCAGGGCAATTCGTCGAGCGCTTTCACGAAGTCGTCGGCCTTGGTCAGTGTCGCCCAGCTCTCGATGGCCTTGGCGCGCTTGTCGAACTCGGCCAGCGGGTTGGCGTAGTGCGACGTCAGACCCTGGAAGCCGTAGTACGGATAGAAGGACAGGAAGCTGTAGTCGGCGGTCAGCACCACGGTCTGGTTGCGCGGTACCCCGGTGATCTCGGTGATCTTGGCGTCGATCTCCCGGTAGTAACGCTCAGCGCCGGGAGGTCTGCGGTCGGCGCGCTGCCCGGTGCCGTCGGTGTCGGTGTAGGCCACGTTGATGTCGGGGCGCAACACGTCGGGAATGTCCTGACTGAACGTGACGGCGCCGATGACGCCGATGGCCGCCGCGGCGGTGACGACGCGGCGCCCGGTGTCCGGCTGGTAACGCCGCGCGATCGCCTGTGTTGCTTCGATGAACCCGAACGCGCCCGCGGTGGTGAGCAGCACGGTCAGCGTCGGCTGAAGCCGGAACGACAACAGGGTGGTGCCGGCCAGGGTGGTCAGCATCGACAGCAGCGACCACGCATAGACCGCGAGCACCGCGATGGCCAGGGCGGTAGCGCGCGTCGACGAGCGCGCGCGGACCACCAGCCACAAGGTGCCGAGCATGCACAACGCGCCGAGCAGCGTGAAGCTCAGCATCGGGAAGGTCAGTTGGGCGCCGGCGTCGGGCAGATAGTGCTGGGCGGTGCCCTTCTCGGCGGGTTCACCGCGCAGCGCGGCCAGCAGGTAGGGGCCCCAGGTGATCAGGGCGATCAGTCCGGAGATCACCGCGATCACGGCCAGCCGCAGCAGTGGGTCGATGTTGCGGCGAACGACGGCGAGCACGAGGGCCATCAGGGCCAGCGTGAACGCGCAGTAGGCGAGCAGCAGCGTGTAGAACAGGGCGGCGAAGCCCAGGAAGATGCCGACGCCGATGACGGCGGCCCAGCCGCCGTGTCTGGCCCCGCCCCGCAACCCGGACCACGCCAGCACGAACACCGGAGGCAACAGCACCGTGATGATCGCGGCGTAGGGCTCGGTGGAGGCGTAGGCCAGCATGGCCGCGGTGCTCGCCGTGGTGACCACCAGCGCGTACTCGAAGCGAATCATGCTCGCCCACAACACGAATGCCAGGGCCACCGCGATGGTGATCGACACGATCGACCACGGTTTGAACATCTCCCAGGCCGGGGTTCCGGTGGCCGCGGCGATGCGACCGCCCATCCAGAACCAGCCCGCCGGATAGAAGGGCGGCAGCCCGAAGTAGGTCATGTCGTGGAGGCCGGGCGTGTCGGCCAGCCGGGTCAGGTATTCGGTGCGGAATTGCTGATCGACGGAGACCCCGAACAGGTACAGCTTGGTGGCGCCCAGCGGCATGGCGAGGGTGACCACGGAGAACGCCGACAGGAACACCAGGGCAGCCAGCCGGGCCAGGGTGCGGCGGCCGCGGCGCCAGATCAGTCCGGCGGCGAAGATGCCGGCCAGCGAGCCGACCTGGCCGACCGTGGTGAGCGCATGGAGTTGGTTGGACGTGTTGTAGGCCGGCCATTGGACCTGGGCGATCGCCGCGATCGACACCCCGGCCACGGCCGAGGCGAGCAGCAGGGCGATCACCATGTGTCCGGCCACCCTGCCTGAGCGGACCGCCTGCATCAGATGGGGAGCTTGCGGAAGATGGACCGCGGGATATGCCGCAACACCATCATCACGTAGCGGAACGCCCCCGGCGCCCAGACCAGCTCCTTGCCCTTGGCCGACGCGGTGACCGCCAGCTCGGCCACGTATTCCTTGTCGACGGTCAGCGGGGCTTCCTTGACGTGGGCGCTCATCCGGGTGCGCACCTGCCCGGGACGGATCACCAGCACCCGGGGGCCGTATTCGCGGAGCGCCTCGCCGAGGCCGAGGTAGAAGCCGTCGAGCCCGGCCTTGGTGGAGCCGTAGACGAAGTTGGACCGGCGCACGCGCTCGCCGGCGGCCGAGCTCATCGCGATGATCTGGCCGTAGCCCTGGGCGCGCATCTTCTCGCCGACCAGCACACCGACGGAAACCGCTGCGGTGTAATTGATCTCGGCGATCTGAACGGCTTTGCGCTGGTTCTGCCACAGTTCCTCGGCATCGCCGAGCAGGCCGAATGCGACGATCGCCACATCGACATCACCGGCGGCGAAGGCCTTGTCGATCACGTCGGGGTGGCTGGCGGTGTCGAGCGCGTCGAAGTCGATGACCTCCACCGCGCTGGCGCCGGCGTTGCGCAGCTGGGCCACCGCGTCGTCGCGTCCCGGGTCGCCGGGCAGCGCGGCCAGCACGATGCGGGCGGATGCGTCGCGCAAGTAGCGCTCACAGATCGCGAGCCCGATCTCTGAGGTGCCGCCGAGCAGCAGAATCGTCTGGGGATTACCTACGGCGTCGAACACCATCTAGCGCAGCTCCAAGCCTCGGGGGACATCGTGACGAGGGTACCGTGCGACCTCGGCAGAACATCTCTGCACAAGATCTCGAGGCGATTGCCTCGGGTCGATGGTTCCGGGGCGCGATGCACCTTCGGCGTGTCGCGGAAATCGGATGGGGGCCGAGGTGCCCGACTATTAGCGACAACTCAGCGACAATCGCCACTTGAGCACCATAGGCACCGTTCGCCCCGACCTCGGTGTTTACTTACGTCAGTTGAGGCTCTTATTTCCTCATCTGTCGCAGAATTGGGCATGTCCAGCTATCAGCGACACAGTCGCTCGCATGCGGACGTTGGACTGGTGATGTTCAAGAGGCCAATGAGCCCAGAGTGTCAAATATCATCAGCGACAATGGGTTTGGTGAGGCGCGGGTTGTCCGTGTGGCGATTGTCGCTGAGTTGTCGCTAATAGTCGGGAACATCGGGTACCCGTCCGAAACGCGCGGCGGATGCCGGCA
>NZ_LZJD01000166.1:0-853 GCF_001666875.1 Mycobacterium sp. E802 | reverse complement strand
GGGCGATGAGTGCTTCGGGGGATCGGAATCCGAATGCGATCCGGGTCAGGAGACGGATTTTGGTGTTGGTCGATTCGATCAGCGCGTTGGACATGTTGTGTTCGAGAGCGGCGTCGATCGCCCCTCGGTGGCGTTTGATCTTTGCGCCCAACTCCACGAACGCCGGGATACGGCATCGCCGCGCCCAGCTAAGCCATCGCTCCAGTGCTTGTTTGCCTTCGTCGCCTTTGACTGAAAACACGTGGCGTAGGCCTTCTTTGAGCAGATACGCACGATGCAGACGAGGCTCGGTCTTGGCGATCCAGGCCAGTTTCGCGGTCTGATGTTCGGTGAGATCTTCGGGGTTCTTCCATAGCGCATAGCGGGCATTCTTAAGCGCCCGGGCCCGCTCAAGACCGGGCCGCGGTGCGACATCTTTGGCAGGCCGGCCACGACCCCACTTGGGCTCGGTACGGGCCAACGCCCGCGCATCGTTCCAGGCCCGGCGCCGCTCCACATCCAATGCCTCGGTGGCCCAGGCCACCACATGAAACGGGTCGGCACACCGGATCGCCTGTGGGCACCGTGCAGCGACCACATCGGCGATCCAATCGGCGGCATCGGCAGACACGTGGGTGATTTGGGCGCACCGCTGTGCGCCCAGGGCATCGAAGAATCGGCCCAACGTGGCGGTGTCTCGGCCAGGCGCGGCCCACACGAGCCGGCCGCTGTCGTGATCAACCACCACCGTCAGGTACTTGTGGTGACGCTTGTAGGAGATCTCGTCAATCCCGATCCGCCGCAGATCAGCGAACCTGTCAAAGGTCTTCTCGGTGTCGGCCCACACCCGGGCCACAATCGCCCCAACCGTGCG